>JAVRLI010000014.1:0-13130 GCA_031961525.1 Thermoplasmatota archaeon
TGCACACCCTATTATATTTATAAACCTTCAATGGGAGAACATTTAGCCTGGGCCGAATCATCAGCTATAGTTTATGCAAATTCAATACTTGGAGCAAGAACAAACAGAGAAAGCGGTATTTCAGCATTGGCATCAGCATTAACAGGAAGGGTTGCCTATTATGGGATGCATACAGATGAGGGTAGAAAACCAACAATTAAAATAAAGTTTGATTTCAGGCCAGAGTTTTCAGATTATTCAACAATAGGTTTATACATAGGAAAAACCATAGAAAATGGTATACCCTATTTCACAGATATTGAAAATGATCTTGATTACCTAAAAATCCTGGGTGCTTCGATGAATGCAACTGGAAGTATTCCAATGTTCCATGCGGAAAATATAACACCCGAATGGAAAATTTATAATAAAGAAAAAATTGAAAAAATGGTGATAGAAAAAAAGGAGATTAAGGATTTCAGTGAAAATATTAATTGTAAGGAGGATGCGGATGTTGTTTTCGTTGGATGTCCACATCTTTCAGAAAAGGAAATTAATGAAATTGCAAAGTTATTAAAAAATAGAAAGGTAAGAAAGGGAAAGGAATTGATGCTTTTTACATCAAGAACAGTTAAAAACAATAACATTGATACCGTAAAGGAAATAGAGAAATCCGGGGCAAGGGTTTTTTCGGATACCTGTATGGTTGTCTCACCCATTTACAAAAATTTTGCAGTTATAGGTTTAAATTCGGGAAAGGCAACATACTATCTTGGAAAGGAGAAAAAAACAGTTCTTATAGATCTTAAAAACCTTCTGGAGATGGTGCTTGAATGATTTTAACAGGAAAGGTAATAGTACCAGGAAGGGTTGAAGGTGAGGTCTTAAAGGTAGATGGTTCATTCTCCTTTCTTGGCGGTGTTGATCCGGAAAGCGGTATTGTTAGGGATATAAACAAAAGTCTCAAGGACAGGATTTTTGTTTTTGAAAGCAGTGCTGGTAGTACAGTGGGATCCTACATAATATATGGTCTTAAATTCTACAATAATGCACCCCTTGCATTAATATGCAAATATGCGGATGAAACGGTAATCATAGGAGCAAACATTGCTAAAATTCCAACAATTACAAATATTGATGTAAGCCTTATTGAGAATGGGGATAGAATAAAAATAGATAATGATAAAATAGAAATAAATATTGAACCAACTGAGGTTGTCACCTCAATACTTATGAGCTCAAAAAAAATACTCATACTTAAAAGGAGTGATAAGGTTTCAACATACAGAGGTAAATGGGCAGGTGTTTCAGGTTACAAAGAGGATCTTGAGCCAGAAAAGGCTGCTCTAAGGGAAATAGTGGAGGAAACGGGAATTAATGATCCAAAGTTGAAAAAGTATGGGGGTTACATACTTCTAAGGGATAAAAATAAACTATGGAAAATACACACATTTCTATGGGAAGTAAATAAAAAGGAAATAAAAATAGACTGGGAACACACCGAATATCGCTGGATAGATCCAAAAAAGATTGATGAATATGATACAGTTCCAGGTCTCAAGGAAGTTATAAATAGGCTTATTTAAGATGGAAAAGAGAAAAATAAATAAAGGGATTTTCTATTCAAGTCTTAGGGCTCGTGGTCTAGATGGTTATGACGTCGCCTTGACACGGCGGAGGTCACCGGTTCGAATCCGGTCGAGCCCATTAAAAAAATTTTTATAATCCAATCCAAGGATTACTCTTGTAACCCTTTGCAACAACATGGGTTACCTGCTGCCTTATACCCTCCCTTTTTAGATCCGTATCTAGGAACTCCTGTAACTCCTTCATTGAAAGGAAAAGACCCTCAGCAAGAAGATCGTATTCCCCAACCACCCTGTAAAGTGAAATTATTCTTGAATTCTTTGCTATACTTTC
Source organism: Thermoplasmatota archaeon (assembly GCA_031961525.1). Lineage (GTDB taxonomy): Archaea > Thermoplasmatota > Thermoplasmata > Thermoplasmatales > ARK-15 > JAVRLH01. The sequence continues at coordinate 1,900 of JAVRLI010000014.1, forward strand.
AGCAACACTCTCTATCTTTTCAGGATCCACTTTTATGTATGTGTATGCTTTAATGCTGTTTTCAACAGCAGGTATGTTAACAAGGACTGAGAATCCAAGTATTATCTTTCTTTCCTGAAGTTCCTTTATTCTCCTCCTAACAGTTGCCTCACTTATGTTGAGTGCCTTCGCTATTTCAATATTTGGTGTCCTGGAATCGTTTCTCAGGTAACATAAAATTGCCAGATCTATTTCATCAAGAGGAAGAAGTGCTGGATTTATGCGTGACCATCTTTCAGCCAGATCACATTTCATTTTTGAGTAATCAATCATATTTAACACCTTAATACCTTAATAGACGGAAATATATTAAATTTTTCCTAAAATCGTAATACTATTTTTATTTATTTTTTAATCTATACTAATTTTCGGCATATTTTTTTCTTTTTGTAGTAAAACAACCCTGCTATCCGGTCTTTCATCAGCTATATAATATGAAAGTTCATCCGATAATTTCTTTGCAAAATCCTGTATATCGGCGTGGGATGGCATACTTTCCATTGTTACCCTTTCTCTGGAATAACCAACATAAACATAACCCTTTGGTTCAATAAAATGTGGCTCTGCAAGCTGATCGAGTTTTGCATATTCCTTAATGTAATTCATATTTATGTTCTTTAACAATGTGTGTCTTATAACCCTTCTTGTATCGAGTGATGGTAATATTTCCAGTGTTCTCTTCAACCTTTCCCATCCATTGTTTATCATGGGTACGAGAAGATCCTTATATATCTGTTCGTTTGGTGCAGCAACAGTAACATAGAGCTGTGTTGGTAAAGGATCAAGTTTTTCAAGAACCTCAGGCATGGTCCCGTTTGTAACAAGAAAGGTGGTCATACCCCTTTTATGGTATTCAGCAATTAAATCACCAAGGTATGGATAAAGGGTAGGTTCTCCTGTCAATGATATTGCAACATGTTTTGGTTCATTTGCCTCCTTGAACTTTTTCCGATCCGCCTGTGGATTGCCCCCGTAACCAGATATCAACTTTTTCTGTGCCTTTATGCTTTCCTCAACTATCATTTTCGGATCATCCGGATTCTGGATGAATGTTTCCTTGAATCCCTGGAATCGCCAGCAAAAAAGACAGTTCTGTGTGCACTGATTTATTGCAGGTGTCATCTGTATGCATCTGTGTGTTCTTATACCATAAAATGTTTCCTTGTAACATGGTCTATTGTTGGTCAAGCTTTCCCTGAACCAGTGGCATAGTTTAACACCTGAATGTTCACCAATCACCGCATAACCCTGCTTCCTGAATATTAACTTTAAAGCCTCATCCATCTATCATTGAAAATATGATTTGTTAAATAAACCTTTTGAAAATTTCCCTTCCTCCATAGAATTTCTCTTTAAACCTGAAAATATAATATTTTTCCTTACCATGAAGATTTTTTTCAATCTTTTCTTTTATACTGTAATATTCATCCGCACTTATATTGTATCTAAGATATATTTTCCCTCCGTTGTTTTCCCTTAATTTTTGAATCAATACATTCATATTTTCAGCGTAAAAATCCATAACGTAAATTGATCTAAAATATTCTTTTTCCTTAAACTTTTTTGATGTAAGGAAACACCTCTTTTTGTCCTTCAACAAAAGATAAAAATCACCCACTTCTTTAATTATTTCAGGCAAAAGTTCAGCATAATGTATAGCAGGATCAACATCATAAACATAGTCCAGGGGTTCATCCGTCCCATCTATTTCCCTTTCAATATGAGGATTAAATATAACTCTGATGTTTTCAGGAAGAATAAGGGCGCTTCTATCATAATACTTAACCCTTCCCAAATATATGCTCAATCTTTTAATTTCACCATCCAATGATATGTACTCCTTTTCCCATTCCTCACCAAGCCTGTTCATTCTCATCTGTACAGGTATATCAAATACAAATGCATCATTTCTGTAATATTTTATAATTTTTAAAGGTGAGGGTGAAAGGTCATCAAGATCCCATTCACCCTTTCTAACAGGTCTTGACGGATCGGAAAAAATAACATCAACATCCTTCAATTTCTTAATTACAGATTCATTTAAAGCATCACCCTTTATGAACTCAATGTTCTTTATGCCCAATTTTTTTGCATTCCTTTTTGCATACCTTATCCTGCCAGTCCTTTCAACAGAATATACCTTGTGAAAATAGTATGAAAATACAATTGACTGAACACCAATACCTGCTCCGAGATCCGCAATTGTATGGTTTGAAAGCCTTTCACCCTTGCTTTTTGCTATAGGTATTGGTGTTGCAACCCTTAAACCCTCACTATCATGTTGAAATAACTTTAAATCAAGGTTTTCGAGATCAATCATGGTGATGGAACTCTTCACTCCTTTTCCATTCAAGGTTTCCCTTCAACTCACCCTTTAAAAATAGATCAATTATTTCATTCAATTTACCTTCCACGCCTGATATGACATCAATACCAAATTCCTGGAAGAATTCAATGGCCCTTTCACCAATCCCATAAACAATAATCTTTTCCACATTAAGATCCTTTAAAAAGCTTGGTATCTGTCCGGGTCCATGTTCCTGGAATGGATTTTCGTAAATTTTCAAATTCTCAAAATTACCATTTTCAACATCAAAAACAGCAAAGTATCTTGAACGACCAAAATGCCTTGAAATGTATGAATTTAAACCATTGTTTTCCTCAAGCGGAACTGCAACTCTCATAAAAAGGATAAAAAATAATTAAAATTTAAAACTTTTCATTCAACCTGTATTTCCTCACTGTTGTATTCAATTACATCAAGTTCATTCATTTCACTTAAAATAAAAAGGATTTCCTGAGATAGATCAGCAAGCCTTTCATCGAACAGGTATTCCTCAAGATCCTCCACAGTGTGGTTTTTCATCCATTCCCTTACATTCTTAGGAATTCTCATGTTTTCACCCCATGTATGACAAATGTCTTAAAAATATCTGACTATTTAAAATTTTTTGAAATATTACCTTCTTAATTTTATATCTTTCCATATATTTTTTGCTATTCTGTAATCAACAACCGTATTTATATTGAAAAATGTAAGAGGATTTAGATCATGTGCATTTATGAATTCCTTATCTATTCTGTTTAAAAATTCAGTTAATGATCCATTTAAAACACCAAAGGATTTAATGGATCTGTGATAGAGTGAGAAAAGTGGCTCAATATAACCATTCTTCCATTTTGGTATTATGGATTTATCATTAAATTTTTCAATTATTTTTTTTGCCGAAGCCTTGTCAAAGAATGGCATGTCAGCACCAATAAAAAATATATCATCATCAATAATGTTTATTGATTTTGTTAATACATAAAGCACACCCTTCTTTTCATTATCAAATATTGTTTCGCCCCATTCAAAAACAATTTTCTTTGTGGAATAAAAATAAATTTTTTTAAAGAGCTTTGATTCAACAATTCTTTCACCAAGGAAATCTACAATTGTTCTGGAATCAATAGAGAGAAAATGTTTTTCCTGGAGCCTTTTTGATTCTCCAACAGGTACAACAGCACTGACCATTCTTAATCTTTGTTAACTATTTCTTTCAAATTTTCAGGTTTTATTATACCGTATTCAGTTATAAAACCTGTAACATAACTATTAGGTGTGACATCAAAGGCAGGATTGTATGCACTGACACCTTCAGGTGCTATTCTGCAATTCCCTGCATATAAAACTTCATTTTCTGACCTTTCCTCTATTGGTATTTCATCACCACTTTTTATAGATTTATCTATTGTTGAAATTGGAGCGGAAACATAGAAAGGTATTCCGTTTTCTTTCGCAACAACAGCCTTTTCATATGTCCCAATTTTATTTGCAAAATCACCGTTAAGTGCAATTCTGTCCGCACCAACTATAACCATGTCAACTTCCCCTCTTTTCATGAGGAAACCTGCAGCATTGTCAGCTATTATTTTGTGATCTATTCCCTCCTGTTTTAATTCCCAGGATGTGAGCCTTGCACCCTGTAACCTTGGCCTTGTTTCATCAACCCAAACGAATATTTTCTTCCCGGATCTTTTTGCAAACCTTAATGGTGCAAGTGCAGTTCCCCAGTCAAGTACAGCAAGAGCTCCTGCATTGCAGTGTGTAAGAATTTTTGAATTATTTTTTATAATATCGTTACCATATTCGCCAATTTTCCTTGCCTTTTCCGCTATCGTGTTTGCATATTCTTCAGCAGATTTAATAGGATCCTCTCCCTTCTCTATTTTTTCCTTCATGTATGAAAGTGCATAAAATAGATCGTATGCGGTCGGTCTTGTATTTTTCAGTGTATTGAAAACCTCATCCAGATCCTTTCCCTGTATTTTGGCCTGTGCCATACCGTATGCGGCTGTTACACCAATTGCAGGTGCACCTCTCACAACCATGTCCTTTATTGCAAAGGCAATATCTCTATAATCCTTAGCATGAAAAATTTCAACCTTTTCAGGTATTTTTCTCTGATCAAGCATTTCAACAATACCATCCCTGTACCATATTACCCTTATATCCTGTACCTTTCCATCTATCTCCACAAGCATTATTTTCACCGAAAAAAGGATATGAAGATTTATTTAAATATTTTAGCTTTTTAGCCTCAGATCCTCGTATGCACTCAATGCAGCAAGAGCTCCCTGCCCTGCTGAAATTATTATCTGACCCGAATCTCCTGTTATATCACCGGCTGCATAAACATATTTCACGTTCGTTCTTCCCTTTTTATCGGTTATTATGTAACCCTTGCTATCCATGTTAACACCCAATCTTTTTGCTGAAGAACTCTGTGGTAAAAGACCAACATAGATGAAAACACCATCCAGGTTCAATTCCTTCTCTTCGTTAGTCGATCTATCCCTATATCTCACACCCTTCACCTTTGATCCATCCCCAAAGATCTCAAGAACCTGTGCGTTCATAATGTATGGTATGTTAAGTTCCTTAAGCTGTTTCTGGTATGCACTTTCACACATATACCTTGGCATGAATTCAATTATTGTGGGTTCAACATTAACACTTTTAAGGTAAATAGCAGCTATTGCACCCGAATTACCACCGCCAATAACAGCTACCTTCTTATTTCTGAAGAAATATGCATCGCATGTAACACAATATGAAACACCCTTTCCAAGGTATTCATCTTCACCCTTCACGTTCAATTTTTTATGTGTGGTTCCTGTTGCAAATATTAAAGCTTTAGATTTTATTATTTGCCCATTGGATAGTGAAATGTTGAATTTCTCATTTTCTTTATTGATATCAAGGACCTCAATACCTGTGAAAATTTTAAGATATTTACTTGCGTGTTCGCTGAATAGCTTTGCAAGTTTTTCACCTTGGATGCTCTCAAAACCAAGATAATTTTCAATGAGAGGATCCTCCGTTACAAGACCCCCCGATACATTTTTTTCAATTATGACTGCATCAAGCCCTGCTCTCACAGCATATATGCCCGCCGATAAACCTGCTGGACCTGCACCGATTATAACAACTTCATACTCATCCTTTAGAGTTGGGGCTGAACCCTTTGAAATAGAAAAAGATGGAAACATAAAAAACACTAAAAAATTTACATTTCGGGCATTCCGCCCATTCCACCCATTCCTGGCTGCTGTCCTGGTTGCTGTCCTGGTTGCTGTCCCGGCTGTGTCTCGCTCTTTTTCTTTGCTGCAATGATATCATCTATCCTGAGAATCATGGTTGCAACTTCCATTGCACTTTCTATTGCCTGCTTCTTCACCCTCACTGGTTCCACCACACCTATCTTGAACATATCCTCTATTTTATTGTTCATCACATCAACGCCATAGGATTTGTTGTTTTTCTCATGCTCGCTCTTAAGTTTCATGAGTATACTTATGGCATCCATACCTGCATTTTCTGCAAGTGTCCTTGGAACTATTTCAAGGGCATTTGCGAATGATTCAACTGCAAGCTGTTCCCTTCCACCAACCGTGTGGGCATAATCCCTTATCCTCAAGGCAAGTTCGGTTTCAGCTGCACCGCCACCTGCTACGATCATTCCATCCTCAATCGTTACACCAACAACCTTTAATGCATCATGCAGTGCCCTTTCAACCTCAGCGATGACATGCTCAGTACCTCCCCTGATCAATATACTTACCGCACGTGCATCCCTGCATCCCCTTACAAATGTCATATAATCGTTTCCAATTTTTACTTCCTCAACAATTTCAGCGTGTCCGAGATCCTCAGGTTTTAGGTCATCCAGGTTTGTAATGATCTTCCCGCCTGTAGCCTTTGCAAGTTTCTCCATGTCACTCTTCTTTATTCTTCTTGCACCGTATATTTCATATTTTGCCAGGTAATGCTGTGCAAGATCATCAATTCCCTTCTGTGCAAATACAACGTTTGCACCGGCAGCCTTAATTTTTTCAACCATGTCCCTCAGCTGTTTCTCCTCTTCGTCCAGGAATGCATGTATCTTTGAAGGATCATCTATCTGTATTTTTGCTGATATTTCAGTCTTTTTCACCTCAAGTCCTGCATTGAGCAATGCAATCTTTGCCCCTTTAACAACCTTCGGCATTCTTGGATGAACCTTCTCCTTGTCAAGAACAATACCATCAATGAGCTGTGTATCCCTGACTCCTCCTCCAATTTTCTTTTCAACCTTAATATTATCAACATCAACCTTGTATTTGCCGTTAACTTCTTCAACAATGCTTAGAACCGCCTTAACGGCAAGATCTGCAAAATATTCTCTATCATAACCAATGTTTTTACCTGTCATGGCTGTCATTGCTATCTGTTTAAGTATTTCAACATTATCCTTCGATACCTTTCTTGCAATCTGTGGAAGCAATTCAATTGCCTTCTGACTTGCAAGCCTGTAACCGTTTGTAATTATTGTTGGATGTATGTTCTGATCAAGCAAAACTTCAGCCTGTTTCAATAGTTCTCCTGCAAGAATGACTGATGTTGTTGTTCCATCACCAACTTCCTGATCCTGAGCCTTTGCAACCTCAACAATCATCTTTGCTGTGGGGTTCTGAACATCAATTTCCTTAAGAATTGTTGCACCATCGTTTGTTATAACAATATCTCCAAGAGAATCAACAAGCATTTTATCCATTCCCTTCGGACCGAGTGTTGTTCTAACTGCATCGGCAATAGCCTTTGCAGCAGCAATATTATCTTTTTGAGCACTTCTTCCCGTTTCTCTTTCAGTACCCTCTTTCAATACCAGTATTGGAACCTGTCCAGTCATCATGTTTGATCACCTCAAATAAACCTAAAAGTGTAAATTTACACTTCTATTTAAATCTTTCTGATAGCAATTTTAAAATATTGCTTTTAATTTCACTGCCCCGATGAACCCAACACTCAGAACAATCGGTCTGTTCTTATTGCTAACACTAATATTCGTTGCGGTAGGTTACATTGTTGGCTTTTATCTTGGAAATTCAATACTGGGTTTAATTGTATTTTTGATCATAGCTTTAATAATAAATTTATTTTCATATTTCTTCAGTGCACAGCTTGTTCTATTTTCATATGGTGCTAAAATAATGAAGGAAAAGGATAATCCAAGGATATTTTCAATAGTAAGAAATGTTGCTGCAAAGGCAGGAATACCCATGCCAAAGATTGCTTTGATTAATACGGATATACCTAATGCATTTGCAACGGGAAGGAATAAAAATCATGCCGTTGTTGCCGTTACAACAGGTTTTTTGAATCTCCTTAACGATGATGAAATTGAGGGTGTAATAGGACACGAGGTTTCACATATTAAAAACAGGGACATTCTGATAATGAGCGTTGCGGCAACAATAGTTGGTGCCCTAACCTATCTATCAAGAGTTTACATGCTTGAGGCAATATTTGGAGGTAATGGTAGGGATAGAGAAAACGACATTATTGCAATGTTCATTACAATGCTTGCTGCATTTGGTGCCTTACTTTTACAGCTTGCAATTTCAAGGCAGAGGGAATATAATGCTGATTACAGCGGTGCAAGGATAACAGGAAAACCACTCGCACTTGCATCAGCATTGAGGAAAATTGAGAATTATGTTAAAAGGAAACCACTTACAAATGGAAATCCATCAACATCATCCCTCTTCATAGTGAACCCTTTCAGAGGTGGTTCTCTAATACATCTTTTTTCAACCCATCCCCCTACAGAGGAAAGGATTAAAAGGCTTGAAGAAATGGCAAGGAAGGGTCTTTCGATAGAATCAATCTACTAAAAATTTATAAGATCTTTTTTATTCTGAATTTTATGGATTTCCTCTGGGCACCATGGAGAATAAAATATATAGAATCGGCCAGGGTTGAAGAGGGTTGTATATTCTGCAAGGGATTAAGGGAACCGGATAAAAGGTTTGTTCTGGATTTCAACGAAAGGGCAATGGCAATAATGAACATTTATCCCTACAACCCGGGTCATGTGATGGTTGCACCCACAAGGCATGTTGGAAATTTCAATGATCTTGATGATGTTGAACTCCTTGAAATTTCAAGAATGATAAAAAAAGCAATAAGGGCAATAGATAAAACCATGAAACCTGAGGGATACAACATAGGAATAAATATGGGTCAAGCAGCTGGAGCAGGGATAAGGGATCATATTCATATACACATTGTACCCAGATGGTGCGGTGATACAAACTTTATGCCTGTTACATCGGATACAAAAGTTCTGGGTGAAGCCCTTGAAGATACATATAAAAAACTGAAGGAAAACTGGGGTGATTGATTTGGAGGAACACAAGGCACATAGATATAAACTCTCCTTCGGTGTTATTACGGTAAGTTCAACAAGAACATCACAGAATGATGAAACAGGTAAATTGATAAGGGATATTATAACAAAGGAGGGTTTCACCGTAACATATTATACAATAGTTAAGGATAATATTTCACAGATAAGAAATGCATTTTTTACAGGTATTAAAAATGCTGATGTGTTGATCTTCAACGGTGGAACGGGAATCAGCCTTTACGATTTAACTCCTGAAGCTCTCGTTCCGTATCTGAAAATTATTGTTGGGTTTGGAGAGGCTTTCAGGAATTTAAGTTATTCTGATGTCGGATCAAGTTCAATGCTTTCAAGAGCTTTTGCTGGTGTTTATGGTAAAAATATAATTTTTGCTCTGCCTGGATCACCGAGGGCTTGTGAACTTGCTTTGAGGAAATTGATTATACCTGAAATTCACCATATTTACTATGAAATAACAAAGGAAAGATCTAACCAAATTTGAAATAGACACCGAAGGAACCTCTTGGATAATCCCATTGAACATTTTTTTCCGAACAGGCTATGAAACAGGATCCACATTCAACACAGTCCTCATAATGGAACACAACCCTTCCATTCTCAATCTTGTAACATGATGCGGGGCAAACATGAACACAATATTTTCCCTCACATTTTTCACATACCCTTTCATCCTTTAGTATTATATGTGGTTTTGTGTCAACCTTATATTTCAAAAGTGCGAGTCTATCCTCTATGGTTAATTTCATAAGGATCTCACCCCTTTAAGCAGTGTACCGATCATTTCCCAGTGATCTTTTTCCTTTACCATTGTTAAAATATTCTTTTTAGGATCATCGCTTGATGTAACTATTTTCCCCATAATTTCATTCAAAAATTTTGGATAAAAATCATAAATCCTCGGATCCTCAAGAAATTCAGGCGCTTTTTTATAGGTTTCCATGTCCATTAATATAGATTTTTTAAGAATTTCAACATAATTTTTCAATACCCTTGATGAAAAGTCATCCATTTTCTTTGCCATGGCCGCTGTTTGTCCTGCTGCAATTCCGGAAAGAACAGCAAGATCCATTCCATTAAGGTATAGACCGGAGTTAATAACGAATCCTGCAGCATCACCCACGACAAGAATATTATCCCTGTAAAGTTCAGGAATTATTCTGTAACCACCTTCAGGTATGACATGGGCAGAATATTCCAAAACAGTACCACCATCTATTAATTCTGAAATCTTCCTGTTTTCTTTAAAATCTTCAATTAGATCAATTGCCATATATTCACTCTTCCTCAATTCTTCAAGTGAAACTATGAGGCCAAGGGATATGGAATCCCTGTATGTGTAAAGAAAACCTCCACCCCTCATATATTTTGTAGGATAACCAAGGTATAAAATTTCTATACCCTCATTCTCTTTTATACCGAACCTTTTTTCCACATCCTCCTGGGATAATTTAATTATTTCCTTCATGCCAAGTGCAAAATTTTTCGAATCCGGCTTTTTTTTCATTCCCTCCTTCTGTGCAATTAAAGATATAGCCCCATCAGCAATTATTACCATTTTTCCGTAAAGAATATCATCCCCTGACCTTACACCAACAACCCTACCGTTCTCATGGACAATCTCATCCACCTTCACACCATTCGCAATTAAAACACCAGATTCCTCCACATACTTTGAAAACCATTTATCGAATTTTGATCTGTAAACTGAAAAACCATTGTAATTCTCATTATATTTAAAATTCTCATATTCAATGGAAACCAGTGAATTTTCCGTCAAAAAATCTATCCTTCTTTTAGTTATAGGCCTTTCAACAGGTGCAATTTTCCAGAATTCCGGTACCAATTTTTTAAGAGAGTTTGTATAGAGAACACCCCCGAACATATTTTTTGTTCCGGACTCCTCACCCCTTTCAAGAACGACAGTTGAAAGACCATTCCTAGATGCCACCAATGCCGATGATAAGCCTGCTGGACCTCCACCAACAACAATCACATCAAAACCCTCTTCCATTCAATTCACCAATAACAGATAAATACAATTCACTATAAAATTTTCATTACATTTGTCTTAAATAATTAAATATAAAAATGTTTACTATTTTAACCTTTGTAGAAAGAAAAAAGAACATTTAGGAAAATGGGCATTCAAAATGCTATAAAATTAATTAAGGGAAAGGTGATATCTAACTCGCCAAAAGAACTTTTTTCATAGGAGGAGTGAGGTGTTTAAGAGAGAGATAAAAGATCAACAGATTCAGGATTTGATGATATTATTTCAATAACATCACGATAACTTTATTTGTCCAAATTTTGTAAAGGAGTATAACAAAATGTTTATATTTCCGTTACTTTTTTTGTAAAATTTGTAGTAATGAGCACTATTTTAGAAAAATTTTTATAGTTTTATTCATTTATCTTATTTGAGGTGAAAAAATATGACGAATTCATTAAACATAATAA
>JAVRLI010000015.1:0-13101 GCA_031961525.1 Thermoplasmatota archaeon
GCATAAATGTTTTTACCATCAAAGTTTAGTTGAACAGGAAAAATTTTCAAACCATTATTATATGCCCTTTTCAATGCTTTAGAAAATTCTGCATCCGTTTCCCAGTTGGGGCTGAAACATTCAGACTTTCTGAAAACGAGAAACATCACACCTCCTTCGTACCCTTTTTCAATAAGATTTTCCAATTCCTCCACATGCCTTCTTCCCCTTTCAGTAGGTGCATCAGGAAAGAGTGCGACACCATTCCTTGTTAATGTGCATCCCTTTACCTCAAGGTAAAATTCCCTGTTTTTATGATCAAGAAGGAAATCTATTCTGCTTTTGTTAATCTTTACCTCCTTTCTTATAATTTTAAAATCCTTAAAAAGATCAGAATTTATTATTTTCTCAGCAATATCCGAGTGTATTTTAGAATTTATCAAAACATATTCATTTTTCTTTTCAGTATAATATATTTCACATTTCAATCCTCCTGATTTTTCAACAATATAAAGTGGTGCACCTGGATAAAGAAGTTCCTCAAGCCTTCCTGGATCATGGAGATGGCATCTCCTCCCGTATTCGGTTTCAACAACAAATCTGTTCAACCTTCTCTTAAAATTATCAACGAAAAAATTTTCATAAAAGGTATAAACCAGGTATTTCATTATAAAATTTGAAAAGGAAAGATTATTTTATATTTTTCCAAAATTCACAATGAAAAAGTTTTTAGAAAGAGATTTGTTTTCATAGTTGGATAATAATGGCAACATTCAAGGATTATCTAGAGCTTGGAAAGTTTAAGGAAACACTCCTGTTGGTTTTTGGAGGAGTTGCTGGAGGTGCATTAACAAAAGAGTTCAACCTTTCATTTCTTCTTTTAATAATTTCTCTTTTCCTTGCTGTTATGGGTACCAATGCCATAACAAATTACATTGACAGGGACATTGATTCTGTTATGGAAAGAACAAAAAAAAGACCCATACCAAGCGGAAGGATAAAACCGGAAAACGCGATTTATTTTGGTGCCATATTGATAATATTATCATCCATTTTTCTTATTTATTTTTCATTCTATTATGCACTTTTCTGGATACTTTTTGGTATAATATTTGACCCTTTCCTTTATAACTGGTTTACAAAAAGAAAAACTCCCTGGAATATTATTATAGGTTCATTTGCTGGAGGTGCTCCAGTTCTTGTTGTATGGTCAGGGTTAACCAATTCAATAATTTCCATAACACCATTTTTGTTAATGCTTACAATAGTTCTATGGACACCCATACACATATGGAGCCTTGCAATAAGGTATGTGGATGATTACAGAAGGGCAAAGGTACCAATGCTACCGGTTGTTAAGGGTGAAACCTACACAATAAAAATGATAGGCATTTTTACAATTTTATTAATTATATCTTCATTCTTAATTTTCCTTATAATTAATCCCATTTTCTCTTTTTTTATTTTGATCCCCGATGCATTATTAATCTATATGGTCATAAAGCTTTTTAAAAAGCCTGAAAAATCCCTTGCATTTAAAATATTCAAATTATCATCACCCTACCTTGCCGTTATCTTTATTCTTGTTATTATCAATGCTTTTATCTGATTTTAATAAGAAAAGTATAAATATTATGAGCAATCTTGGTATGGAAAGGTGATACTAAATGGCATTAATAAGTGAAGAGGATAGAAAATACCTTCAGGAGGAATTCGAGAAACACCTGAAAGAGGATGTAAAATTATTGATATTCACAACAAAGGATCCATCATGCAAATACTGCAATGAAAGTGTTGAAATAGCAAAGGAACTTGCATCTTTATCAGATCTCATTCATGTGGAAAATTATGACGTTAACAGTGATATGGCAAAGAAGCTTGGTATTGAACATGCACCAACAACCGTTGTAACCGATGATAAACTTACATATGGATCAAGAATAAGGTATATTGGTATTCCAGCAGGATATGAATTTTCAAGTCTTGTTGAGGATATAATGAGTGTTTCATCAAGAAAGGTTGAATTCAAGGCCCATGTTAAGGAGCATCTTGATGAAATTGAGAAGGACATAAGGATCCAGGTTTTTGTTACACCTACCTGCCCATACTGTCCAAGGGCAGTCAGGGTGGCGCATAAGTTTGCTCAATACAACGAGCACATAACAGGTGAAATGATAGAGGCAATTGAATTCCCGGACTGGGCTGACAAATATGGTGTTTCAAGTGTACCACACATTGTAATAAATGAAGATGTACAGTTTGTTGGCGCATATCCAGAAGAAAATTTCATAGAGTTTGTTATGGAGGCCTACAAGAAGGCTAAATAAACTTTTTTTATGAAAAAGTTTTTCTTTTAGTTGAATATATATTTAAATATGATAAGTCTTGTTAGGAAGAGGAACGGAGATTACGTACTTTACAGCAGATCAAAGATTGTTAATGCTGTAAAAAAGGCTCTCAATGAAACAAGGGAAGTTGAAAATATAGATGAAGAGAGTGAAAAAATAGGGGAGATTGTTGAAAATAAATTGATTAAGAAATTCAAAAATGAGGTACCGGGTGTTGAGGATATACAGGATCTTGTTGAGGAAACATTGATGGAGAGGGGCCTTGTAAAAACAGCAAAAGCATATATACTTTATAGACAGAAAAGAAAGGAAATAAGGGAAATAAAATATCTATTTGGTATAAAGGATGATCTAAAATTAACAATAAATGCTGTAAAGGTTCTTGAGGCAAGGTATCTTTTGAAAAATGAAAAAGGTGAAATAATAGAAACGCCAAGGGAAATGTTCTGGAGGGTTGCAAGATATGTTGCTCTTGTTGATATACTTTACGATGAAGATGTCTTTGACATAAACAAAAAACAGAAGGAAAGGGATGTTTATTCGGACTATGTTCCAAGGAATGTAACATTGTCAAAGTATGAAAGGGAAATGTTACAGAGGGCATATTCTTCACTCAATTCTGAGAGGGCAATGAAGGTATCATTCAATGATGTTTTGAAAATACTTGATGAAAAATGGAGCAAAATTGAGGAAATTGCAAAAAGGTTTTATGAAATAATGGTGAATTTACAGTTCATACCAAATTCACCAACACTTATGAATGCAAATACAAGTCTTGGACAGTTGAGTGCCTGTTTTGTTATACCAATTGAAGATTCAATTGAAAGCATTTACAATGCTCTGAAATACACAGCATTAATACACAAATCGGGTGGAGGTACAGGCTTTTCATTCTCAAAGTTAAGGCCACAGGGTGATATTGTTGGATCAACCATGGGTGTTGCATCAGGCCCCGTATCATTCATGCAGATATTCGATGTATCAACTGATGTTATAAAGCAGGGTGGGAGGAGAAGGGGCGCAAACATGGGTATTCTAAGGGTTGATCATCCGGATATAATTCAATTCATAAATGCAAAGGGTTTTGAGGGAAAACTTAAGAATTTTAACCTTAGCGTTGCCGTTACTGATCAATTCATGGATGCCGTTGAGAATGATGAAGATTTTGAATTGATAAATCCAAGGAACAGGGAGGTAGTTTCAAGGGTTCCAGCAAGACAGATATGGAACCTCATAGTATCACAGGCATGGAAAACGGGCGATCCAGGTGTAATATTCATTGATGAAATAAACAGAAAAAATCCAACACCATATCTGGGTGAAATTGAGGCAACAAACCCATGCGGTGAACAGCCTTTATTACCGTACGAATCATGCAACCTTGGATCAATAAACCTATCAAAGTTTGTTGAGAATGGATCGATAAACTGGGAGAAATTAAGAAAGGTTATCAGGATTGCAGTTCATTTCCTTGACAATGTAATAGATGCAAACAATTATCCCTTACCGCAGATAGAATACATGACAAAGCAGACAAGGAAAATTGGTCTGGGTGTTATGGGATTTGCTGAGATGCTGATTAAGCTCAGGGTATCATATGCATCAAAGGAAGCACTTGATATTGCCGAAAAGGTGATGGAATTCATTGAAAAGGTGAGCCATGAGGCAAGTGCGGATCTTGCAAAAACAAAGGGAACATTTTATGCATGGGACAGGTCAATATGGTACGAGAAGGGAATAAAGATGAGGAATGCAACAACAACAACCATAGCGCCAACCGGCAGTATTTCAATTATTGCGGGCACATCATCAGGAATTGAACCACTTTTTGGTCTTGTGTTCATAAGGGAGGTGCTTGAGGGAACCGAACTTCTTGAGGTTAACCAGCTTTTTGAGGAGGAATTGAGAAAAAGGAACCTTTACTCAGAGGATATAATGAGGGAGGTTTCAAGAACAGGATCAATACAGCATCTGAATTTACCCGAGGATATAAAAAGGATATTCTTAACCTCACACGATATAGATTATCAATGGCATGTCCTCATGCAGGCGGTTTTCCAGAAACATACGGATAATGCTGTAAGTAAAACAATAAACATGAGGAATGATGCAACAATAGATGAGGTGGAAAAGGCATTCATGCTTGCATACAAGCTTAAATGTAAGGGAATAACCATATACAGGGACAGGAGCAAGAGGGAACAGGTTCTTTACAAGGGTGTAAGCGACAGGGAAATGGAGGAAATAATACTTTCACATATAAAATCCAGGAAGGAGGAAATAAGTCAGCAGAAAATTTCAGAATGAAAAACTTATTAAGGTCAAATTTCATTAAAGTTTGAAAAGCGGGGTGGGGTAGCCAGGAAATCCCGACGGGCTCATAACCCGTAGATCGGTGGTTCAAATCCACCCCCCGCTACTTTT
Organism: Thermoplasmatota archaeon; assembly: GCA_031961525.1. Classification (GTDB taxonomy): domain Archaea; phylum Thermoplasmatota; class Thermoplasmata; order Thermoplasmatales; family ARK-15; genus JAVRLH01. The sequence continues at coordinate 4,752 of JAVRLI010000015.1, forward strand.
AAAATTAATTTTTTATAATTCCCAGCGCATAAGTCTGAGAACACTGCTCTCAACACCAAGGGATGAAAGGTATTTCTCAAATCCCTCCATATCAAAATTATCTATTTTCTTTACATCAATAATTTCCTCCTTCTCCTTATTTGCAATCCATTCTATGAATATTTTTCTATTTCCTAATACTATTTCAATAACACCAATCTTTGAATACGGTGACCAGTGGTTCAAAAGATAGAATTCACCCATCTTTGAGAACTTTTTTCTTATGAATTTTTCAAGGGATATGGGCCCCTTTTTTGTCCTAATTTTGATCAGGAAACTGTTTTCGGAATTTTTTAAAATATCCATTATAAGGGGCCAGTTCATACCTGTTGAAATGTATTTTATTATAAAAATTGATTGTCTCAAAGAGTAAAATTTTTAATTTACATTACTTTTTAAATTTATGCAATATTATTCAGCCTGTCCAAAGGACTGTTACGATTCCTGTTCAATAATAAGCACAATTGATAATAATAGATTAAAAATAACGGGTAACAAAAACCATCCCATTACATCGGGTTTTTTATGCCTTAAATCCAAACATTTTGTTGATGCGCATTACAATGGCAGGGTTCTTTATCCCATGGAAAGAACTGGAAAAAGGGAATCTGGTGAATTCAGAAGAATAACATGGGATTATGCCCTTGATATTTTATCAAGAAAAATAAAGAAAATTATGGAGGAATATGGTCCTGAGAGTATTTTACCTGTTGAGTATGCGGGTAATAGGGGAATAATTTCATACCATTTTCCTCAAAGACTTTTTAACCATCTGGGTTTTGCAAAACTTAACCATTCCATATGCGATGAGGCAGGTTCACTTGCACTAAAAGAAATTTTTGGAACATCAATAGGTGTGGATCCTGAGGAAATTAAAAATTCTAAACTTGTTGTTTACTGGGGTATAAATCCAGCGTGGACAAACGTACATGGATGGAGAATGGCAAAATTATCATCAGGGAAAATATATGTTGTTGATCCTTTAATAACCGAGAGTGCAAAATCTTCAGATGTTCATGTTAGATTGAATGTTGGAATGGATGTTGATCTTATCCTCACCATGTTGAACATTCTATATAAAAAAGGTTATGATATAGGACCTGCAAGGGAATACGCCTTTGATCACGATCCTGAAAGAATGGAAAAAATAGTAGGTGTTAATAAAAAAATAATTGAAGAATTTGTTGATGATCTTATAACGCTGAAACCACTTGTTGTCCATATTGGTTATGGTTTTCAGAGGAACCTTTATGGTGCAACTGCTGTAAAGATGATAGCATACCTTCTTGCAATCATTGGACAGGAGGGCAGGTTCATCTATGATGCAAAACATAGAATCGATTATACATATGTTTCCGGTAAAAACGATAAAAGGAAAATAATAAACCAGGCGGATCTTGGAAAGGAAATTATAAAAAACAACATAAAAATGTTGATCGTATACAACCATAATCCCCTTGCATCACTTTCAAACCAAAATTTGTTGAGGAAAGTTTTGATGGATGAGGATATTTTTGTTGTTGTTCACGATATTTATATGACGGATACGGGCCTTTATTCTGACATATTTTTGCCAGCAACAACATTTTTTGAGCATGAGGATATTGTTGATTCCTATTACCACGATTATCTGAACTACAACCAGAAAATTTTCAATCCCATGGGTGAGGCAAAATCAAACCATGATCTGTTTGTTGAACTTGCTAGGAAGCTTGATCTTAAGGATCCATACCTTTTTGAGGATGAAAAGACAATAATCAAAAATTTACTTAGAGGGGCAAAGCTGGATGAAGAAAAATTCTTTAAGGATGGTTTTATAAAAGTAGATAGAATAAATAATAAAATGAATGTGAATTTGAGCTCTGTTTTAAAGGATCTTGAAAATTACAGAAAATATGAAAATAAGGGATTTAGATTGCTTAGCCCAACACATGTGCAGGGTATATCAAGCCAGCACAACAATCTTTATACATTCGATACATTTGCCCATATGAACCCTTCGGATGCTTTTATTCTGGGAATTAAAGATAATGATCTTGTAAGGATTTACAATGAATATGGAAGCATAAAAACAAGGGTAAAGGTTGATGAAAGTGTGCAGGATAAATGCATTGTAATCTATAAGGGATCATGGCCAAGCATATATGGGTGGAATGTGAATTATCTTACAACGGATGAAGTTCAGGAACAATACGGTCGTGTATCAGCTGTTAACACAACTTTTGTGAATGTTGAAAAGCTATAGAATCTTTGAATAGGAATCATAAAGGTATTTTAAATGTGAAATGGATTCTGCTAGGCTAAGATACTTCAAAGCCTCGTCAAGATCTTTTCCAGCGGAAAATGTTCCATGACCCTTTACTATCGCCACAGGTATTTCTTTCAAAAGGATGGACAGTTTTTCACCAACTTCCATTGAAGCTATTGTTTTCTCCGCCTCCACCACAGGTATATAACTCAAATAATACTTTCCCTCATCATCAATAGGATAGATTTTATCATAAAAGAGTGAAACAATTATAGCATATGGAGTATGCGCATGTATTATTGCATTCTTATCACTTTTTCTATATATTTCCCTGTGAACATAAACCTCAACGGATGCCTTATCATAGTTCTTTTCATCATCCATGTCCAGTTCAATAATATCATTCCTTTTCAGATAACCGAGCATTTTCCCATGCTTTTTTATGTAAATTTTTTTGTTATACCTCACACTTATATTCCCGCTGTGTGTTGAATGCACGTAATTGAAATTTTGCAGAATTTTTCCATACCTGATTATTTCACCCACAGGATCCATTACCATCACCCCTAATGTTTGAATATTCTCACATTTGTGAATACCATGGCAATGTTGTATTCATCAGCAACCTTGATAACATCCTCATCCCTTTTAGATCCGCCGGGTTGTATTATGGATGTAATACCACCTTTTGCAGCCTCCTCAACATTGTCCGGAAATGGGAAAAATCCATCCGATGCCAGAACTGAACCTTTAGATCTCTCGCCAGATTTCATAATTGCAATCTTAACTGAATCAACCCTTGACATCTGTCCTGCACCTATACCAACCGTAGCCAAATCCTTTGCAAGAACTATTGCATTACTTTTAACATGCTTTGCTATTTTCCAGGCAAAGAGCATATCATTTTTTTCCCTTTCATTAGGCTCCCTTTTTGTCACAACCCTGAATTCAGGATCCTTTTCAACATATTTCTGATAAAGTATTCCACCGGAAACACTTCTTATTTCAAAATTCTCAGGTTTTTTTAACATTTTTACAACCTTCAGGTTCTTTTTCCTGGATCTAAAGAATTCAAGAGCATCATCAGTAAAATCTTCAGCAACAACAACCTCATAGAAATGTCCCCTTAAAAGCTGTGAAGTTTCGAAATCAACCTTACCGTTAAAGGCAACAATTCCACCGTAAGCAGATTGTGGATCAGAATCGTATGCTTTTCCATAAGCTTCAATGAAATCCTTACCAATACCTGCTCCGCAGGGATTTGTGTGTTTGATTATTGCAACAGCACATTCATTGAATTCATTAACAACCCTCCATGCCGAATCAAAATCTAGTATATTGTTGTATGAAATTTCACCCATAATGGGTATCCATGCCTTTTCACCATAGCTGTAAAATATTGCAGGATTCTGCGGATTTTCACCATACCTGAGATCCATGTATTTTATTGCGTGTATTGAAAGGCCTGGATTTAATTTATCAGGGTAGAAGAGATCATGGAAAGTTTTGTTTATGATTCCATCGTATCTTGATGTGATGAAAAAGGCCTTGAGTGCAAGGTATTTTCTTGTTTCAATTGTTGTATTTCCAAAATTTTTAATTTCATCAGTTACAGTTTGAAAATCCTGGGGATCGGATAAAACAGTTACCCTTTGGAAATTCTTTGCACCAGCCCTTAAAAGAGAAACACCACCAATATCAACCATTTCAACAAGTTTTTCCAATTCCTTCTCCGTTTTTTCAAAGGGATAAAGGTTAACAACAACAATATCTATTGGTTCAATTCCCATTTTTAACAATTCATCCATCTGATCCTCCCTTGCAAGAATACCTGCAAAAATTTTAGGATGCAGTGTTTTTACCCTTCCACCAAGTAATTCCTGAAAACCTGTTATTTCTTCAATGCCGTGAACCATGATTCCCTTATCCTCAAGGTATTTTTTTGTTCCACCTGTTGAAAAAATTTTAATATTCAATGAAATCAGATCTTTGGCAAATTTTTCAATGCCTGTTTTATCCCATACCGAAATAAGAGCATTCATAATTGGATAATGAAATTCTATAAAATAAATATTTTTAAAGATTTAAAATTTTTTATAATTTTCAATCCAGTATCTTGCTATTTCCTCCCTTGTTGCAATCCATACCTTATCGAACTTTTTAACGTATCTTATAAATTTTTGAAATGCAACGAATCTTCCAGGTCTTCCTGTTATTCTTACGTGTAAACCTACGCTCATCATTTTTGGGGATTTAAGTGATTCCTTGTACAAAACATCAAATGTATCTTTAAGGTATGCATAAAATTCTTCACTGGTTGCGAATCTGTGCATGGGACTCAGAAAATGAAAATCGTTGGCATCCGGTGTATATGGCAGAATTAAAAGACTTGTGTCTCTGTAAAAATATGGTAGATCATCATTATAGGCATCAGAATCATAAATAAAGTTATCCATATGAGAAACTATATCTATCGTATTTTCACTTGGTTCTCTGGCATAAAATCCTGCAGGTTTTTTTCCAGTGATTTTTTCAATGATTTCAACAGATTTCTTTATCTCATTTTTCTCCTCCTCGTAGGATAGGTTGTAGAGCTCCGTCCATCTGTACCCATGGTCACAAATTTCATGACCGTCCTTTACGATCCTTTTGGCGGCATAAGGATTCAATTCCAGTGCTTTTGCAACCGCAAAAAAAGTCACCCTAATTTTTTCCTCCCTTAGAAAATCGAGGATTCTCCAAATCGCAACTCTCTGTCCATATTCGTAAACACTTTCCATTCCCACATCCCTTACATTTTTATTCACAGGTCCGAATTCTCCTATGGTTTCTATGATTCCATCCTCAGCCACCGAATGCTCTCCACCCTCTTCATAATTAAAAACAATGTTAAGGGCGAGGGTTTTGTTGTTAGGCCATGTGACATGGGGAGGATTCTCCCCATATCCTATAAAATCTCTCACATATGCCATCAGAAATCAACCCCCATGGATCCTATTTTTTCAAGCCTGTTCTTATCACGACCAATTATCAATACAACAATGTATCCAATAACACCCCATGTAAAGAAAATAATTGGTGCAAATGCCACCGGAAATGTGACACCCACAAGACTTGCATATAGAGCGCCAAGGAGGAAAATTAGTGCAATTATGGGAAGTACTATGTGGAATATAATGTCCCTTTTTCTAAATTTTCTTGAATAGAAAGGCAGGGCAAAGTTTATAAGAATTTGCATTGTAATTGTTCCCAATGTTGCTATGGTTGCCGCAATAAGAAATAGATTAAGTGCCTGACCCACATCCGATAATGCTCCCATTATGGGAGCGGATATCAGCAATATGGCTAGGGATGAGAATGAAATTGTTGAAAGGGAAATATAGGGGGATTTAAACCTTTTAGATACTTTTGAGAAACCTGATGGTAAAATTTCTCTTCCAAGAGCAAAAAGGTTTCTACCGGCAGCGTTAAGGAATGAAGTACTGCTGGATATTGTTGAGTTTCCAACAAGAATAAGCATTGCAATAACAGCCACTATCCCAAGATATTTGTTTATAAGCAGAACACCCGGTATAGATATTCCATTTGTTATACTTGAGGCAAAAGAATCCATATTGTACATACCCCAGCCAATCGTGGTTGCATAGGCCATTATTATGAAAACAAAACCTGTTAGAAGAACCTGTGTTATTACAGCCTTACCAATAGTTTTCTCAGGCATTTTTGCTTCTTCTGCTATGTTAACAGTGGTATCATAACCCGCAAAGGCAAGAAGAGAGAAGAAAACGCCATAAAAAACACCTTCCCAGCCCGTAGGTGAAAGTGCCGGTGTAAATGGTAAAATGGAATTTTGTGGACCTGCACTTACTATAACAACAATACTGAATATGAGAATCAGTGCAATTTCTATGAGAGATGATGCAAGAGTATATTTTAGAGAAATTTTAATTCCAAGTATTGTTATAAGAAGCTCAATAAGTAGGAAAAGTACCACTATAATCAACCATGTATAGTTTGGTAAGGAAATACCAAAGAAATAAGGGATGGCAAGCTGAACCATAAGGCCATAAAAAATGGATTCATTAAGCAATACACCCAGGGCATATGGGATATAAAGCCATCCTGTAACAAATCCAATCCTTGGTCCAAAACTTTTTGTCACGAACCTGTAATAACCCGCAGCACTTGCTGTTCTTATTGAAAATTGATAAATTGTATTCACAACAAGGAAAACAACAAGCAAACCCAGAATATAAACAAGTGGAACCGAACCACCAGCATAAAGTGCCGATGCTGTTAAAACTGAGGTCATGGCAACCAGAGGTGCAATACCGGAGATTCCCTGTCCCACCAACAGCCAAAAGCCAACAGATTTTTCAGCCAATTTTTCCTAGGCATTAAACCACCATTCTTTTATATTCCCTAGGACCTTTAAATATTTTACCAGTCCCTGTTTATTTATTAAATTTTTAAAAAATATTTTCCAAAGTTTTATATACTGTGGAGAAATTGTTAAATCAATGATAGAAATTATTGCCATAGTTCCGCATGGGGAGGAGATTTTAGATCCTAAAGATGAGGAATCAAAAAAACTCAGAAATGCCATGGAAAATCTTGTAAAGGAATTTGAAAAATATGATCTTGATACCATTGTTATTTTCACACCACATAATATTAGAATTGAGGATCACTTTGCTGTAATTTTAACGGAATATGCATCAGGTAATCTTGGAAATAGAAGATTGAACTTTAAATGTGACAGGGATCTTGCAGAAAAAATATATAAGAATGCAAAGTATGAATCAATGCCTGTTGTTGGAGTAAATTTCGGTGCTCTAGAAGGAAAGGCTTCAAGGATATATCTTGACTGGGGTAGTTTTATACCTTTGTATTTTCTAAACAAAAAACATAGAAAAATAGTTTTGATCACTCCAGCAAGAGGTTTAGAAAGGCATGTTTCAATAAAGTTTGGTGAATTGATTGGAAGTCTATTGAAGAATAATGAAAAGAAAATTGGTGTGATTGTGAGTGCTGATCAGGCGCATACACATCTTCAATCAGGACCATATGGTTTCAGTCCAAATGCAAAAATATTTGATGAAAAAATTATTGAAATTGTAAGGAAAAATGATTTTGAAAGTTTGAAAAATATTGATGAAAAAATAATAGAAGATGCAAAACCGGACAGTTACTGGTCATTTCTTATATTAATGGGTATATTGAGAGAAAATGGTAACTTCAGGGTGGAATTTTTTGAATATGGTCTTCCATCATACTTCGGTATGTTAATTGCCTTATTGAAAAAATAAAAATTATTGTATGAAATCCATACTGATATCCTTTGTTTCAATTCCCAGAAAATACCAGATAAAAGTAAAAATCGCCCCAATGCCCCATAGTATAATATTGTAAATTATAAATTGCTGGAGACTAAGTGTGGATGTGAAAAGAACCGAAATTATATATGCTATCATTGGGAAAAGCCTTATTAGTGCAATGGCAGTTGATCTTATTTTTGTGGGGAAAAGTTCAGGTTCAAGTGTTGTCCTTGTTGCCCAGGCAAATTCAGAAAACACCATGTTTATGAAGAGCATTATTAGGAATATAAAGAAATTTTCAAAGGCGTTAAATAAATAAAGTATGAGTATTGTTGTAATAAAACCTCCAAAGTAGGAGAAGATTGCGAAAATTTTCCTGCTTATGCTTATTGCATACATGGCTATAAAGCCAGCAACTGAAGCACCGAGTGATGCCATGAAAATTATCAAACTGCTATTTTCGGAGAAATAGTATGGTCCAATTATATATGCCATAAGACCGAAAGTTAAATACTGTGAAATTCCAAGTACACCGAGGAAAACAAGAGTTGGCAGGAATTCTGGTGCTTTTACCTTCTTTAATTCGGGTGTGAGTGATATTTTTTTCATTTCTTCAATTGCTTCTTTATTTTTACCAACATCCCTAAGCCATCTGAATGATTCTGGAACCCTGTATCTTGTAATGACAGCGATGAGAATTGCAAAAAGTGCTATTCCAACAAAATATAATTTTTGAATATATATT
>JAVRLI010000016.1:0-12534 GCA_031961525.1 Thermoplasmatota archaeon
GGTTTGGTAAGTATGCGCTTATAGGTTGTGGTGGTGCAACGGCCATGGACACAACCCTCCCATTCATAAGATTACAGCTGGGTTCAGAATCAGCAATAGTTTCTTTCGGATCAGGTGTAATAATAACAATCCTTGTGCCATTCATTTTACCATTTATTTTTTACATTTAATCGAGGAAAAGAATTTCATCACTGACAAGGTTCATTATGTTCAGAAGATCCGGACCGCTCTGTTCCTTCATTGAAAATATAATAAAGTATACATTTTCCGATCTTAAATATGTTACAAAAAGATGAAGGAATTCAGATAGTATCCTTATATCGTTGTGTATGGCAAGGGAATTTATTGAATCAACGATGACAAGGGCCTTTTTGGTTATAAATTTTTTAATTATGTACTGTGTTTTAAGCATAACAGTTTCAAGCATTGTTGGACTTTCCACATAGGCAACCTTTTCATTCTGTAGCGATGCAGTCATCATTGTATAGGATATACAGTCAACAAAAAACATGTTTGAATGATCTATGCCAAAAACATCAAGTACATTCATTATATTTTTTGATGGAATTGTTGATGAAATGTAGATTATCTGAAAATCCATATCCTTTGATATATTCTCCACTATTGCCCTTATTGCATCAAAGTATGTTGATATTGATAATTGCAATGATACGGTTGTTGGATCCTTGTAAGATTCATATTTCTTTATAAATTCATTTATGTTCATAACTGTGTTTCACCACCGCCTTTTAAAAGGGGAACAAGTAAAATCCCTATGCTTGTAATATCAAGAACATATGTTGCTCTGGAATGGGATGTGCCGCGCATTTTCACTATTCTCAGTGTTCTCAGAAGATCACCTTTTCTTTCAAGGTTCCCCAGTAAAATTATACCATCGGCAATTGCTTCCTCAACACCGTACTGTGAATAGCCCTTTGCCGTTGGAAGCAATTCTGAAACCATAAGTGTTGTGCATCCAAGTTCAGATAGATCCTTTGATAATTTTAGTATGAATTCCATTATTTTTTCTTCCGTTTGTAATCTATAACATATGGATGTTATTGAGTCTATAACAACCCTTTTTATTTTATTTTTCTTTATTATGTCAACAATTTTTTCAATGATCAAATTAATATCCTCAAGTGAAAATCTCAATCTGTTCAATGATAGTTCATTGTAAATATCTGGCATATCAACAAAAATAATTTTTTCTTTAATTTTTGATTTTGAGAAAAAGTCATATGTGATCATGTTCTCTATCAACTTTTCAGATACCTCCGTAACAGATATGTAAAGACCCTTTTCATCCATCAATGCTCCCCTAACAAGGAACTCAATGCTTAACGTTGTTTTACCTGTTCCAGCAGCACCTGTTATTAGAACAGAATTCCCCCTGGGTATTCCTCCATTCAGTATGTTATCGAGACTTTCTATCCCGGTGGGGCATCTTTCTCTCACATTTTCTTCCATATTCCTTTGTTAATCATTAAATTAATATTTAATTTTTATCCTTTTTAGAATTTAATTAATTGATGTTATTAGAAAAGCTTATATATTATAAAGGTATATAATAATTAGGTGATCGTATGGCGGAATTTACGGATAACGATGAAAGGCTTGTAAAATATTTGATTGATGCGGGTTTACCGAAAAACATTGCAAGGACCATAGTTTATCTTAAAAACTCCGATGAGGTAACGTCGGTTGAGGTGGAAAGAACAGCAAGGTTAAGACAGCCGGAGGTATCAATAGCCATGCAGTGGCTGGAAAACAAGGGATGGATCACAAAGAGGGAGATCAAGAAGGAAGGAAAGGGAAGACCGGTTTACAAGTACAAGCTTGCAAAACCATTCTCTGAAATAGTAAAGGAACTTGAAGCTGATCTGAACAAAAAAATAGAGGAAATTACAAAGATCATTAATGGCCTAAAGGAATTTTCATAAATTCTTTAATTTATTAACTTTATAACTTTTGTAAACCCTGTAACCGATATAAATTAGAATTATCAGACCAGCTATGATTATATAGATATCAAGACCTGAAAAGAAATGTGAAATTAAATCCCAGTTTTTTCCAAGTGTATAACCAGCGTAAGCAAGAAAAGAAGACCATATGAAGCTACCAATGAATGTGTATAATGAGAATGTCCTTATGTCCATCTCAGCTATACCTGCGGGTAATGAAATGAATGTCCTTATAACAGGTACGAGCCTTGTTGTGAAAACGGAAATTTTACCATACTTTTGAAACCATCTTTCTGCCCTTTCAAGTGTTTCGGGTGTGATCAAAAAATAATAACCGTACTTGAGTAAAAATTTCCTTCCACCAAAATAACCTATGTAATATGCGATCAAAGATCCACCAAGACCACCGAAGGATGACATAATTATAACAAGAAAAATATTCAAAATTCCCTGGGATGCAAGGTATCCTCCAAAAGGTATAACAAGTTCGGATGGAATGGGAAGCATCATGCTCTCAAGGGTCATGAGAAAAAATATTGCAATATAACCATAAGATGAAAGAAATTGTATTATCAATGAAAAAAACCATTCCACTATACTCATTGTCATTGAATAAGTAATACCCGTATTTAAACCAATTGTTAACATTAAAGTATTGTATTAAGAAACAGTTGATAAAAAATTCCTGAAACAGGTTTCAGTTGAAAAATTTTTCAAAAAATTTAAAATTCTGGAGGAATATTTTCAAGGACAGGCCTTGATTTTATCATACCTAGCTTTCTGTACTCAACATGTTCCTTCATCATACACTTGTCCATGATCACCTTTATTCCATGGGATCTTGCTATCTCTGCAGCCTTTTCGTTTATAATTCCTTCCTGCATCCAGAGTACCTTTACATTCTTTTTTACTACATCGTCCACTATTTCAATAACCTTTTCACTGGGTAAAAACACATCCGCAACATCTATTTCATCAGGTATGTCAAGTATTGATTTGTATGATTTTAATCCACCTATAACATCCGCTGTTGGATTAACAGGGTAGCATTTGTAGCCATGGCGCATAAGGTATCTCATCACGCTTCTGCTTGGCTTTGTCCTGTCCTTTGATGCACCAATAACAGCAATCGTTCTTGTGTTTTCCAGTACTTCCAAAATTTCATCCAACCTTTAACCCTCCAGGAATGCCCTGTATGCTCTATATGTGGACCAGAGGTCAAGTTTGCTTACAAGTTCGAAGGGTGAATGCATGCTGATCAGTCCAGGTCCCATATCTATAACAGCCATACCATATTTTGCAAGGTATTTTGCAACAGTTCCGCCACCACCCTCATCAACCTTTCCAAGCAAACCGAATTGGTAAATAACATTGTTTTTATCAAGTATATCCCTTATATGTGCGATCAATTCAGCCTGTGCTTCACTTGCACCATACTTTCCACCGGAACCCGTATACTTTGTAATAACTGTTCCAAACCCTGCCTTTGCAGCATTGTTCAGATCATGAACCTGCTTGAATATTGGATCAACTGCAGCATTAACATCAGCACTTATGACAATCGATTTATGCATGATATCGAGGAATTTTCCGTATGAATATTCTATTCCATAGAGATCAAGTATCTTTGCAATTATGATTTCTACAAGGTTGCTCTGTGCACCAACGTTTCCATCACTTCCTATCTCCTCCTTATCGTAGAGTAGAACAATGCTGTTGTTTTTATTTTTATTTGATTCCAATATTGCCCTGAAGGCTGTGTAGGCGCATATTCTATCATCCTGTCCATATGCACCAACCATGGATCTATCTATTCCAACATCCCTAGGCTGGTGTGCTGGGACAATTTCTATATCTGCTGAATAAAAATCCTCCTCATCAATTCCATACTTTTCTTTTATTAAATTCAAGAATGATTTCTTCAATGGATTCTTTTCCTCCTTTCCATCAGGTATATGGGAAACTATGAATTCCATGTCCTCCCCTTCAAATGCTTCAAGCAATTTCTTTTCACCCTGCAGTTTCCTGGATAAATGTGGTAAAAGATCAGGAATTGCAAAGACAGGATCATCTGGATCCTCGCCAATATTTATTTCAACCCTTTTTCCAGACTTTGTCACAACAACACCATGTATGGATAAGGGCCTGCTCATCCACTGATACTTTTTAATTCCACCATAGTAGTGTGTTTTCATAAGAACGGTCTGTGAATCCTGATCCTCTATTATGGGATTTGGTTTTAAATCCAATCTTGGTGAATCTATGTGCGCCGCAATAATTCTGAAACCGTTCATAAAACTGGTATCGCTTATGTTGATTATTCCTATTGCCTTTCCATTTTTAACAAAATAGTATTTTCCACTCTTCTCTCCACTCTCAATGTTTCTGTACCCTTGAGATTCAAGAATTGATACAAAATAGTTCACAGCTTCCCTCTCAGTTTTCACTTTTCTCAAAAATTCTTTATACTCTTCAGCAAAATCGAAAACATTCTTTTTTTCATTTTCATCTATCCTCAACCATCCGCTCTTTTTTTCCATATATTTCACCTCTCTATTGAGATTGATGCGTAACCCACAACCTCCTCCATTGGAAAAACATCACCACTCGTTGCATACTTCAATAATTTTGCCCTACCATTTGTTGCCATGATTGCTGTTGCTATAGGTCCGTAACCGCATGCTGTAACATTGTATTCCTCAATTGCACGGTAGAATGATTTAACATCCCCCGATATAAGAAAATTTATTGCCTTTAGATCCCTCTCATATGCACTTTTTTTGGAAACATAGTGTGAAAAATCGGATGAGGCTATAACAACAACATCCCTTTCACTAATCGCATCATGTATTATCCCGGAAAGCTCATGGGCGAATTCATAGTCCTGAGCCATCATAACGATTGGAACGAACTTTATTTCCCTTTTAAAGAATTGGAGGAATGGTAACTGCACTTCAATTGAATGCTCATAAATATGCGCCTGAATATCCACATCAACTATACCCTTATGTATTAACCTTGCAAGATCCCTGTCTATTTTTGCAATACCATATGGTGTCTGAAAATCATCCAGTGCCATTGAAACCATGGATCCAAGACCCGTATGGTTAGGTCCTATTATAATGAAACTCTCAGGAAAACCGTCCAGGGCGAGTTCGTGGTAGAAGTTTGCTGCAACAGGACCTGAATAAATATAACCTGCATGGGGAACAACACCACCAAGGATTTTCCCCTTCCTCTCTGGAGAAAGGGATGGAACATCACCTGGTCCGATGGGATGCGTGAATGCCTCTATTATTGCATTATTAAGATCCTTAACCCTGTCCGGATAAAACTGCCCTGCAACAACTGGTTTTCTCATAGTGGCGCTTCGAATTCTTCTACCTTATGCTGGAATTCATCAAAACTCTTTATGATTCCTCTTGCAATTGAATATTCCCTTGCCATTAGATAATAAACGAGAGCAAGTGCCTTTCTTCCCTTGTTGTTTGTTGGAATAACAAGATCAACAAATGATGTTTTATTGTTTGCATCACACATTGCAACAATCGGTATTCCCACTTTCACAGCTTCACTTATAGCCTGCGCATCAGTTATGGGATCGTTTGCAAGCAGAACATCAGCCTCCATATAGCTTGGAAGGTTAGGGTTTGTCAAAGTTCCTGGTATGAACCTTCCAACAACAGCCTTTGTTCCAGTGATTTCCGCAAATTTCTTAGCAGGTTGCTGTGCATACTGTCTCTGTGCAACAAGGAGAACTTTCTCCGGCTCGAACCTTGCAAGAAACCTGGATGCCATTCTTATCCTTTCATCAGTTTTGGATATATCAAGTATGTAGAGACCATCCGCCCTTATTTTGAATATGAATGGCACCATGTGTTTTGATTTCACCTGTGTTCCTATCTGTACTCCAGCCTTAAGGTATTCTTCCTCAGGTACCAACAATTCTGCCATATTTTTCATTCCTCCAGTTCTTCCTCAATCCTTATTAACTGGTTGAGTTTTGAAGTTCTTTCACCACCAATTGTTCCTGTTTTGATATGATCAGCACCAATGCCAACAGCAATATCCGCTATGTAATCATCCTCAGTTTCACCGCTTCTGTGCGAAACAACTGTTGAATATGCTGATTCCTTGGCAAACCTTGCAGTTTTAAGGAAATCCGTTAATGTTCCTATCTGATTTGGTTTTAAAAGAATTGCGTTTGCTGCACCAAGATCAACACCCTTCCTTAATCTTTCAATGTTTGTAACAAAAATATCATCACCAACTATAAGTGATTTTGATCCTATGTCAGATGTTAGTTTTGCAAATCCTTCAAAATCATTCTCATCAAGAGGATCCTCAATATAATAAACCTCATATTCCTCAGCAAGCTTTTCAACATATTCTATCTGCTGATCCCTTGTCAATTCCCTGTCCCTGTATTTATATTTTCCATTCACATAGAATGAACTTGCAGCAAAATCAATTGCAGGATAGATTTTATATCCAGTGGATGATCTGAAATCTTCTATAACTGAATGAAGTATTTCAATTGCCTCATTATCGCTAATGGATGCAACCCATGCCTTTTCATCACCCAAACCAAGGGAAACGTTTGGTAACTTTTCCCTCAATTTTTTTCCAACCTCCCTGTGAATCTGGGCGTTTGTGAATATTGCATCCCTTACCTTAGGTGCAAATGTTATAACCAGAAATTCCTGAATTGTTGTTCCATTTATTGCATGCTTTCCACCGCCAATTATGTTTCCAACAGGAACAGGCATCTTTCTATGAAAAATACCTCCGATGTAAAGGTAAAATGGTAGACCGAGTGAATCGGCTGCAGCCCTTGCGTTTGCTATGGATATTGATATTGCAAGATTTCCACCTATTGTTGAGAAATTATCGGTTCCATCCAATTCATGGAGAAGAGAATCCATTCCCTCCTGATCCAGTGAATCAAAGCCAATGATTTCATTTTTTATTTTTTCATTGAAAATCCTTATCGATTCATCAATGCCCTTGATAGGATAATCCCTCACCTCATGTTCACCCTTGCTGGCACCCGCAGGTGCCATTGCATAACCTATTCCACCGTCGCTGGTAAATATTTCAACCTCAATTGTCTGATTTCCTCTTGAATCAAGAATTTTTCTTATCCTTGCATCATCAATTATTGTCATTGTTTCACCTAAATTTCATCATTTATTTAAATTCTTTTTATGTTTTATTGCAGCCTGTGCTGCTGCAAGTCTTGCAACAGGTATTCTGTATGGTGATGCTGAAACATAGTCAAGCCCAACCATATGGCAGAACTCTATGGAAGATGGATCTCCTCCATGTTCACCGCATATGCCTAATTCAAGCTTTGGATTTGTTCTTCTTCCCTTTTCCTTTGCTATTTTCATCAATTCACCAACACCATCCCTGTCAAGGATTTCAAATGGATTGTTTTCAAGAACACCAAGTTCAAGGTATCTGTTCATGAACGTTGCCTCAACATCATCCCTGCTGAAACCGAATGTCATCTGCGTGAGATCGTTTGTTCCAAAGGAGAAGAAATCAGCATACTTTGCAATTTCATCGGCAACAATTGCACCCCTGGGTACCTCAAGCATCGTGCCGAACATGTATTTTATTCTTCCCTTCGATTCTTCCTCGGCAACAGGAATAAGCCTTTCCCTCAATATTTTTATCTCATTTCCTATTCCAACAAGTGGTACCATTATTTCAGGAATGACATTCTTTCCCTCCTCTTTTACCTTCACCGCTGCCCTTATTATTGCCCTTACCTGCATCTCATATATTTCCGGATAAACTATACCTACCCTTGATCCCCTGAAACCTATCATTGGATTGAACTCTGCAAGTGCCCTAACGGTTTTCAATATCCTTTCTTTTTCGTTCAATTCTTCAATAAGGGGATCCATTTCCCTGAGGGATTTTGCATCCTTCAATTTCATCTTTATTTCATTTATTTCATTTGTTAGTTCAATTTCCTTTGGCAGGAATTCGTGTAATGGTGGATCAAGAAGCCTTATAATAACAGGATAACCATCCATTATCCTGAAGAATTCAACAAAATCGTTTACCTGCATTTCCAACAGTTTGTTTAAGTAGGATATCCTTTCTTCCCTTGTTTTGCTCATGATCATTGCCTGCATTATTGGTAATCTGTCCTTACCAAGGAACATTCTCTCAGTTCTTGCAAGTCCTATACCCTCAGCACCGTATTCCCTGGACTTTTTAGCTTCCTCGGGCGTGTTCGCATTTGCCCTCACACCAAGGACCCTTACCTCATCGCATATGGAAAGAAATTCCCTGAGCTCTGGTGTTAATCCTGGTGTTACAACAGGTACCTCACCAAGATAAACAAGACCTGATGTACCATCAACTGTTATTGTATCAAGTTCTTTCACAACTATTCCCCTTGACTGGAACTGCTTTATTTTCATATCAATAACTATTTCTTCAGATCCAACAACAGCAGGTTTACCCATTGCCCTTGCCACAACAGCGGCATGGCTTGTCATTCCTCCCCTTGCGGTTAAAACACCCTGTGAAACAGCTATACCATGAACATCATCGGCCATGGTTTCAGGTCTAACAAGTATTACCTTCTCACCCTGTGAAGCAAGCTTAACAGCTGTTTCTGGATCGAATACAACCTTACCTATTCCTGCACCGGGTGAAGCAGCAAGACCCTTTGCAATTACCTTTTTCTGAGCCTTTTCATCAACCTGGGGATGGAGCATCTGATCTATCTGTGATGGCTCAACCCTCATTATCATCTCTTCCTTTGTTATTATTCCCTCTTTATACATATCAAGTGCAATTTTAATTGCTGCCCTTGCATTCCTCTTTGCACTCCTTGTCTGGAGGAGATAAAACTTACCCTTTTCTATTGTGAACTCAATGTCCTGAACATCCCTGTAATGTTTTTCAAGTATTTCCGCTGCTCTTACAAGTTCTTTATAGGCTGAGGGTATATCCTTTTCTAGTTCCTTTATTGGCTTTGGTGTCCTTATTCCTGCAACAACATCCTCACCCTGTGCATTTGGGAGATATTCACCATAAAGCACCTTTTCACCGGTCGAAGGATCCCTAGTGAATGCTACACCGGTTGCAGAATCAAATCCCATATTACCGAAGACCATTGTCACTATACTTACAGCTGTGCAAAGATCTTCAGGTATGTTGTTTAGTTTCCTGTAAACCTTTGCCCTTTCGTTATTCCAGGATTCAAAAACAGCCTTTATGGATAGTTCAAGCTGTTTGTATGGATCCTGTGGAAATTCCAGGCCATGATCTTTTATAATCCTTTTGAAAATTTCCACAAGTTCCTTCAATTCTTCTGCTTTTAGATCTACATCATTTTTTCTACCATATTTTTTCTTTATTTCATCCATTGCCTCATCGAATTCCTTTCCAGGCACACCCAAAACAATCTTTCCATACATCTGAACAAGCCTTCTGTACGCATCCCATGCAAACCTTTCATTTTTTGTGTTTTCAATCAAACCCTTTATTGTTTTATCGTTTAAACCAACGTTAAGAACAGTGTCCATCATACCAGGCATGGAAACAGGTGCCCCTGATCGAACAGAAACTAGCAATGGATTTTTCTCATCTCCAAAACCCTTGCCAGTTTTTTCCTCCAGTTTCTTCATTGCTGACAAAACTTCTTCCCAAAGACCTTCGGGAAAATCATTCTTTTTTATGAAAACCTTGCAGGCATCGGTTGTAATTGTAAAACCAGGTGGGACAGGCAATCCAATCCTTGTCATTTCGGACAGCCCAGCTCCCTTTCCTCCTAGAAGTTTCTGCATATCCTTGCTTCCTTCCTCAAAAAAGTAAATGTATTTCACCCAGATCACCTGATTTGATAATAGAACAAATATTAAAAAATATTTCTATTTTAGAAAATGCGGAGATAATACAGAATAACCATGGTGATGAGAATGAATGGAACGGGCGAATCAAATAGCTTGAAAAGCTTATCCACATCCAATTTATAAACAAAAAGAAGTCTAAAATAGAGAAGAAAGGCTATTATTGATGTTAGGATTAAAAAAATTAAACTTTTAAAGGAAAATATATAAAGGGGGATAAGAGAAACAGTATAGAATGTAAATGTGGGTAAAATTATTCTTCCATTCAAAAGAACAGGAATAGATTTTATTCCCATTTTTTTATCAAAATCGTAATCCTGAAACTGGTATATTATATCAAAACCTGCAATCCAGAATGCAACAAAGATCATGATGAGATAAAGATTGAAATCGTATGGGATCTCTGATGTTGATGCAACGTAACCGGCAAGAACAATTAATGCTATTGATAGACCGAGAAAAATGTGTGAAACAACAGGTATTTTCTTTGTTTTTGGATAGAGATAAAAGAGAAAAAGTATCAATGGTGAAAGTATTCCTGCAAGAATGTTCAGCATGAAGGCTGAAATTATGAATACTGATGAAGATATTAAAAGTATGATATATGCCTGTTTCACTGATATTTCTCCCGTCACCAGTGCTCTTCTTCTCGTCCTTGGATTCAATCTATCAAGGGGAAGATCTATGATCCTGTTCATTGTAAAGCCTGAAACCCTTGCTGTAATTCCTGCAATGGTAACAAGAATGATTATTTTCAGGGTAATTATACTTGAGAGTAAAACACCGGCATATGCAAAGGGTAGATCAAAAATTGTATGCTCAATTTTTATAAAATCCAGGAATTTTTTAAGGCCTGAAACCATACCTTTTCACTTTTTCCATCAATTCATCAGATATGTTAAATTCTATCTTTTCCGGCCAAGTTCTCTCGAAACCCTCCTCCTTGAATTTCCTTGTTGCATCTATTATCATCTTTCCTCCAACATTCTCTCCCCATGATGCATGATCAATGGAATCGGCAACGCCTGTTCTGATTATCTCAACATCCCTGTACGGATCGGTTCTTGTTGCCACTGCCCAGATCACTTCACTCATGTTTTTTACATCAATATCATCATCAACAACTATAACATATTTGGTGAACATTAATTGACCTGAAGATAAAATTGCCATTCCCACCCTTCTACCCTGCCCGGGGTACTTTTTCTTTATTGATACAACACAGATATCGTTGAAGACACCCTCCTCGGGCAGGGAAAGATCTACAATATCCGGTATCTGGAACCTTATTGCAGGTAAAAATATTCTTTCAATTGCCTTACCAACAACAACGTCCTCGTTCCATAACTTCCCAACAACCGTTGCATGGTAAATGAAATCCTTTCTGTGGAATATCTTTTTAATATGAAAAACAGGGTAAAGATCCTTTGGTGTATAGTATCCTGTATGATCACCAAAAGGTCCCTCTTCCCTCAATTCTTCAGGATCAACATATCCCTCAAGAACAATTTCAGCGTTTGCCGGATATCTGAGATCAACAGTTTCACCCCTTACAACATCAACACTCTCCTGCATAAGATAACCTGCGAATGACATTTCATCAAAGCCTTCTGGTAAAGGAGATATGGAACTGAACAGAATGGCTGGATGAACACCTATAACAACAGCAACATCAAGCGTTCTATGCATTCCCTTTGCCTTTTTAAGATGCATCGCACCCGTCTTCTGTGCCTGCCAGTGCATACCAGTTGTTTCAGAATCAAAAACCTGCATTCTGTATGTTCCAGCATTGTATGTTCCTGTTTCAGGATCCCTTGTTATAACAACAGGGAATGTTATGAACCTTGAAGCATCCTTTGGCCAGGTCCTTAAAATTGGTATATCATCCAGTGTTATTTCAGAATTCTCCTTCACAGGTGCATGTGATTTTTCATTCACGCTTAAATTTTTCAATTTTTTATAAATCCTCATGCCCTCAAGTAAACCAGGATTTTTGTAAAGTGCAAAGATAAGATCCTGAAAATCCCTTGAAATTTCTTCAACTGATGATCCTATAGACATTTCAAGTCTTTTCATTGTGCCGAATAAGTTCATCAATACTCTTTTATCCTTTCCATCAACCCTTTCGAAAAGCAGTGCGGGACCCTTATTTTTCTGTACAATGTTTGTAAAGTATGATATTTCAAGATCTGATGAAAAATTTTCTTTAATCCTTAATAATTCATTCTCCCTTGAAAGTAAATCTATAACATATCTAAGATCCTTCATTATTTTCTTTAATGGTTTCGACCTTAATTAATTTTCCAGTGAAAAATATTCACCCAACACCCCTGCAAACAGGGCAGAGATATTTTCCATTAACGTAAAGAAGCTCTGTTGAAAATTCACCACAATTTTCACATCTTCCTGCAAGATATTCTTTACCTTTGTATTCAATTTCACCCTTCATTTTTTCCCTTTCTTCAATTATTTCAAGGATGGCCGGAGCTATCCTAACAATGTCATTTTCTGAAAGTAATCCTATGATTTTATTATTTTCAATCACAGGTAATTTCCTTATTTTCTTTTTTGCCATTAATGTTGCTGCCCTTTCAAGCGTATCATCAGCATTGATGACAACAATCGGTTTTGTCATAATATCCGAAACTTTAACCTTCGTTGGATCCAGACCCCTTGCAACCACTTTGACAACA
>JAVRLI010000017.1:0-12242 GCA_031961525.1 Thermoplasmatota archaeon
ATTTTTTCATTCTATTTCATAAATTTGAATTTCATAACACAGCAATTCTATGGTATCGATTTCAATCTTAGCATGGATTATTTATCATATCCACTTATACTTCTTACCTCAATAGTTTTCTTCATAGCAATTATTTACCAGGATCCAAAAATTGAAACATCATACTTTTCATACCTTTTCTTCCTTGAATTCGCTCTGATGGGTGTATTTCTAACACAGAATCTCTTTGTATTTTACATCTTCTGGGAACTTGTCTTGATTCCAGCTTACTTCCTCATCGGTAGATGGGGTGAAAAGAGGAAGGATTATACAGCATTGAAATTCCTCATATACACGCACGTTGGAAGTGTTTTAATGCTTGTATCAATATTCATTGCATCTTATTATTATTACATTGTACACGGTATTTTCAACTTTGATTTCTCAATCCTTAACAATCTATCATACATACCACCAAACCTTATCTTCTTCCTGATGGCTGGATTCTTCCTTGCATTCTTCATAAAATTGCCATCATTTCCCTTCCATACATGGGCCCCTGATGTTTATGTTGAATCACCAACCACATCAGCCATGATATTTTCTGGCATACTTTCCAAAATGGGTGCATATGGAATATTCAGAATCTTCGTTCTGTTCAGGTGTGAAACATCATACAATCTTTTCTATTTCTTTCTTTCACTGGGAATAATAAGCATTGTTTATTCTGCCCTGGCAGCACTTGCACAGAAGGATCTAAAAAGGATGGTTGCATATTCAAGTATAGGTCACATGGGTTTCATAACACTTGCTGTATCAATGATCTTTTATCCTGGTTCCGGTTTGAACGCTGAACTTGCCCTTGCAGGCGGAATGTTTATGATGTTTGCCCATGGTATAATTGTACCAATCCTTTTCGGAAGTGTTGGATCCATTGAAAGGGCAACTGGAACAAGGGCGATAAGGGATCTGGGTGGTTTAACAAAAATGATGCCAAATCTGGCATTCATAATGCTTGGTGGTTTCCTTGCGTCTCTTGGTCTCCCTGGAATGGCAGGATTTGTTGCAGAATTTTCCGTTATAGTTGGTGTATGGTACTTTATAGGATTCATTTCCCTATTTGTCATATTCGGTGTTCTTGTTGTTGCCTCATACCATATATGGGCGATTCAGAGAACGTTGTTTGGGCCATACAACGATTATCTTGGTCCCATCCATGACATGTTACCTAGGGAGATTGTTCCCATGCTTATCCTTCTTTTGCTTGTTGTTGCCATTGGCATATATCCAACACCCATATTCCATATGTTTCAGATCTATGGACATAATCTTTTAGCTGGAGGTGTTACAGGTGTTTAATTTTTATGTACCATCAATGGAACTTTTCATATTCGGTATTGGAACAATTCTTCTTGCAACTGTAACAAAGAATAAAAAAATTTTATTTTCCCTATCAATGGTAGGTGCAATACTTTCATTCATTTCACTGATTCTTGTATTTAATTTAAATGAAAGCAACACCATTTTTCAGTTTGATTTTGCAGGTTCAATATTCTCAATGATATTCGTTTTTTCTCTAATTGTTACATTAATTGGATCATACAATTTCAATTACAAAAAGATGGAAATATTCTATGCTCTACTTTTATTCAGCACGGGAGCAATGATACTTGCTTCCTATTCCAATAATCTTATAGCCATGTTCGTTACATTCGAAACAGCTAGCATTTCCACATATGGACTTTCAGCCTTCACAAAGGAAAAAAGATCACTGGAAGCATCTTTAAAATTCTTTGTTATAGGTGCACTATCATCAGCATTTTTATTACTTGGTATTTCATATTACTACATTGCAACAGGTACATTCCAGATCACATGGAATTATACGAATTTCAGCATGTTTATGCTATCGTTCATATTCTTCATAATAGGTTTTGGTTTCAAGCTTTCGCTCTTCCCCTTCCATAGCTGGGCTGTTGATACATACACGGGTTCAAGGGCACCAATTTCATCGTTCCTATCAACCGCAAGTAAACTGATGGCCCTTGTTATAATGTTAAGGTTGATGCTTGTTGCATTTCCATTGAATTATGTGAATACATTCTTCATTGTTCTTTCCGTAATCACCATGTTTTATGGTAATATAACAGCAATAATGCAAAAGGACGTTAAAAGGATGCTTGCATACAGCAGTATAGCCAATGCAGGTTACATGGTTCTTGTTTTCACTGTTTCAAATTCCTCGCTTGGTGACGCCCTTGGTGCAATAATTCTTTTTGCAATAGCCTATGTTATCATGAAGGGAGGGTCATTCATTTCAATGGAAGCATTTGAAAATAATAAAAAAGAGACAACACTTGAATCCATTTCAGGTCTTGGCAAAACAAGCCCAATTCTAGCATTCTCACTATCCGTTCTCCTTTTAAGTCTTGCAGGAGTACCTCCAACAATAGGGTTCATGGGCAAATTCTATCTTTTCCTGAGCCTTGTTGAATCCGGTCTTGTATGGCTTGCAATTGTTGCTGTTATAAATTCAGCAATTTCCGTATACTATTACTTCAGGGTAATCATGTACATGTACTGGAAGGAACCATCTTCAGCTGTTTTAAAATTAAGGAATGTTGATTTGGTTGTTTTATTCCTTGCTTTGATTGCAATCATTCTTGGTATTTTTGCACCATTCTACTTTTCAGGTCTACTTAACGCATGGGGTGGTATTCCATGATACTTTTAAGGCTATATATGAGCATACTTAACACGGATTTGATTTATGGTGATATAAAAAGTGCACATAAGGCACTTGAAAAAATTTTAAAGATTTCAAAGAAGAGCAATGAACTGGAAGGTTTCGGTGAATTCGCAAAGATACATATTGATGCGCTTGATGGAAAAATTACTGTGAATGAGGCAAAAAGAAGGTTGAGGGAACTTTCAAAAAAACATCCTGAGGTATTTTTGCTCGACAGGGAAAACACCGGATCGGTTGAAAAATCTTTGAATGGTTACATGTACAGGCTTGAATATTCCATAAACAGGTATGATGTTCATTATCCATACTTCAACATGCAGAGGTGCGATGATCTATGATGGAGTGCATTCATGAATTTGAAAAGAACAGAAGTGAAGAGGGTGCTGCGGAAGCATTGAGGTGTTTAAAGGAGCATGCGGAGGAAATATTCTTCGATGATGAAAATTCAAGGATTTATCTTTCAAGGCAGATATGGGATGAATCCATAAAGGAATTCATGGACAAAATAAATGAAATACTTAAGATAAAAACAAGGGATGAATTCATAAAATTCAAGGAAAAGTATAACATAACCATGTACTGAAGGAAAGTATTATTTAATCAAAACATTTTATCTTTCTTTATGTACACAATATTGAGGATAGAAAAGAAAGAAACGGCATGTATAGATCAAATTTACAAGGATGATGTAGTATCAAGGCAGAGTATAACAAGAAGGGAAGGTGTTGCACTTGGCCTAAATGATGATGCCATATATGTTTTAATTGAAGGATCGGAAGAGGGAGTTAAAAGGGCTGAGGATATTTGCAGGGATAGGGTAAAAATTTTAGTTGATAAGGAAAAAGAGGAAATGTATAAAAAATTCAGGGATCTTGAAGAAAATTCCCTTGAGGGAATGGGATCCATATTCGGTTGAATATGTTACATTTAATCCTTGCGGATTCAGAACTGGAAACAATTCCATCTGAGCTCTGGACACATCCATCCGTTATCAAGGATGCAAGAAGAAGGGGAAAGAAGGCAAAAAATATACTTCTTGACTCAACGTACCATCACAGTGCAATAAGAAAATTCCTTCCGGGTGAGGAAAACAGGAGGGGCAGACCTGATATTGTTCATTATTTTCTTTTGAACACACTTGAATCATACCTAAACAGGAGAAATCTTCTAAGGGTTTATGTTCACACAAGGAACGATGAGGTTATTTTTGTAAATCCAGAAACAAGGATACCGAAGAGTTACAACAGGTTTGTTGGGCTTATTGAATCATTATTCCTTAACAAGTACGTTCCTGATAAGGAAAAACCCCTCCTCTGGATGAAAAAAATGGGATTGAGGGATCTAGTTAGTTCCCTTAACAGTGATAATGTTTTTCTTCTAACAGAAAAAGGAAAAAATGCAAAAATTGAGGATTTTTTAACCCTTGATGATCAGGTTTTTATCATTGGAGGATTTCCGTCGGGTGATTTTATATCAAGAACGGACTTTGTTAAAGAATCCATATCAATTTTCAATGAAACAATGTTAGCCTGGGTCGTTGCATATGAAATTATTGTTAGATATGAGGTTGTGAACAAAATTTTTTAAATAATACACAATATTGATTTTTACGAAAATACAGTTCTCCCAGAAACTTATTGTTCCTGATACATTAACTGTTCCTTACAAACACACGGCGAGAAAGCCTTGCTTTTTAAAGCGTGGATGAATCGCCGAAATCTTTACTAAGAATTTTTGTTTATAGTATATTAGAGCAATAACCATAGCTCTCTCGGTAGGACATACCGAGTATATGCGTGAAATGGTTGCCATAAGGCAACCTATACGCAGAACTATTGCACTTTAGTGCGAGGAGTATGTCAGATAAGTGATTCAATTGCAGAGCAGATCGGTGGGTCGGCCCTTGTTCCATCTGTGAACATGAATGAAATTTATGCAATTTTTGAAACATCACATGGATCCGCTCCAAAATATGCAGGGAAGAATCTTGCCAATCCTATTTCTTTAATACTAAGCGGTTCAATGCTTTTCAAACACATAAGGTGGAATGAAGCAGGTGAATTGATAGAGAAAGGTTTGATAAGAACCTTTGAAAAGAATATTTTCACACAGGATCTTGCAAGGTATACAAACACACAGCCATATTCCACTATGGATTTTTCAAGGGAAATCATTAAAAATATGAGGATTGAAAAAAATAAATATTGAATTTACCATGCATAGCTATGAACTCTTCCGAGGAAGGTTTAAAAAAACTCTACTGGGCAGAATCGAGGATGCCAATAATTTCCTTTGTCAGAGAAAGATTCAGGAAAGAAAAACCTTTCAGTGGAATAAAGATTGGAATGGCACTTCACCTTGAAGCAAAAACAGGTGTTCTTGCAAGAACACTTAGGGATGGAGGTGCTGAAATTGCAATAACATCATGCAATCCGCAGACAACGGATGATTCCGTTGCCCTGGCTCTTTCAAATGAAATGAAAGTTTATGCAAAAAGGGGACAGACAAAGGATGATTATTACGAAAGTCTTGAAAGGGTTCTTGAGATAGATCCGGATATAATCATAGATGATGGTGGTGATCTTACATACCTTGTTATTAAAAAAGGTATGAAAATAATGGGTGGTAATGAGGAAACAACAACGGGTGTTATAAGATTAAAGGCAATGGAAAGGGATGGAGTTTTAAGTTTTCCAATGTTCGATGTAAACAATGCACAGATGAAGCACCTTTTTGATAACAGATACGGTACAGGGCAGAGTACAATAGATGGAATAATGTCAACAACGAACCTTCTTATTGCAGGAAAAAGGATTGTTGTTGCGGGCTATGGCTGGTGCGGTAAGGGTATTGCAATGAGGTTGAAGGGCATGGGTGCAAGGGTAACGGTTACTGAAATAGATCCTGTCAAGGCTGTTGAGGCACATATGGATGGTTTTGATGTTACAACCATGGATGAGGCAATAAGGGATGCCGATATTGTTATAACGGCAACGGGAATGAGGGATGTGGTGAGAAAGGAGCATTTAAAGGTTGCAAAGGATGGATGTATATTTGCAAATGCGGGCCATTTTGATGTTGAAGTAAACAAGAATGATCTTCTTGATATATCAGTAAGGCATAACGAGGTAAGGAAATATGTTGAGGAATATGTGACTAAAGATGGAAGAAGGTTGTATCTTCTCGGTGAGGGAAGGTTGATAAACCTTGTTGGAGGTCAGGGTCATCCGGTTGAAATCATGGATCTGAGTTTTTCAATACAGGCGCTTACAGCTGAATACATCCTTAAAAATCATGAAAGATTGGAAAATAGAGTTTATCCTGTTCCTGAAGAAATTGATAGGAGTGTTGCAGAACTTGCACTTAAATCATTTAACATAAAAATAGATTCACTTAACGAGGAACAGAAAAGATACCTTGAAACATGGGGAGTGGGAACTTGAAAGAAATAAAATTCCTTGTTCTTTCCGATCTTCATGGAAGGGTTAACCATTATTTCATTGAAGAGATCAATGGTATGCATAATGTTGATGCGGTAATGATACTTGGTGATATAACACATTTCGGTCCTGCAAAAATTGTAAAAGATGTTTCAACAAAAAATATAACAATCTTTGCCATACCTGGAAACTGCGATCCGCCCGAAATATTGAATTCCATGAACGAAAGTGAAATTGTTAATATGCACAAAAACACTTTTATATTTTCAGATTATAAAATTGTCGGCCTTGGAGGAACGGATTTTAACAATGTTAGCATGGGAATAGGTTTCAGTGATAATGAGGCATTTGAATTTTTAAACAAAAATCTGGATGAAAAAACAATACTGATGCTTCATCAACCTCCATATGGTATTCTTGATGAATTAAATGGAAAACATGCTGGTAACAGGGGAATAAGAAGGGCAGTGGATGAAAAAAGGCCATTTGTTGTTATGTTCGGCCATATTCACGAAAATGCCGGAAAATATTATGATGGCAAAACACTTTTCTTCAATCCCGGTCCCGCAAAGGATGGGAGGTATGCAATTCTTAAAATTTTTAATGGAAAGGCGGATGTGGAATTTTTCACAAGATGATTATCTTTTTTCTATATCCTCCCCGCCAGCATATGAAAGCTGAATTTTGTAATAAATATCATCCATGCCTGAAATATCCTTTGATGATACAAAGCTGGGTCTTATGTCATAATTGCTTTCCTCAATTGACTTGAAAAGTTCACCCATAAAGATATTCTGAATGTTTCCCTTTTCGGCCCTCAGATCCTCATAAAGTATGTTTCTATCCTCGCTCCACATCTTCAGCTTATCAAGATCCTGTTTCTGCAGGAGATCAATTTTATTTATAATGTTTGAGAATGGTAGATAAAATCTGAAGAATACGGATGCTGATAATGTCAATAAGGAGATGTAACCTGATGGTGAAATGGCAACCATAGGATCCATCATGAAAAGTATGTAACCCCTCTTCTCTGAGAGTCTTTCAACTATAAATTCACTTGCTGTCCTGAATGCAAAAAGTTCTAGCTGACCGGGAGTGTCTATTATAACATAATCGGTATCGAATGAATCTATTTCATTTTTTATTTCATCAATACTGTTCGCTATCATGTCCGATGCAAGTATCTGGGCACCATTAGGGCCAAGAGAATATTCATCCATAATGTCCTGGAGAACAACCCAGTTTCTAACGTCCACATCGGGAGAATAGGGAATTGAATCCGCCCCGGGATCAAGGTTAACCGCAATTGCCTCATAATTGTTGTTTCTCATCCATTCCTGAAAAGCACCGGTGAATGTTGATTTTCCAGAGCCCGCCGGACCAACAACAAAAATTGCTGCGATCATACAAAATCCTCCAGCCTCTTTCCATTATGTTCCTTTTCTTCCATAAATAGCGTTTTTATTGCCTCCTCTGCAAATATAAGCCTCTGTTTTGTATAAGTGTTAACATTGAATTCTTTCAACAATTTTTTGGCAATATCAAGATATTTTGTTATATTCCCCTGTGATGTTGTCAGGATTATATTACCACCACATTCACATTTACCTGAAAGGGGAATTCTCCTGTATTTTCTGTTACATTTTGAACAGCGGAACTCCTGTGTACCATATTTTCTCATGTTACCCATAATGTCAGGAATGAAATGGTGTGAAAGTATCCTTGTTGCAACATCCATTTCATCCACAGCCCTTAATTTTATAGCAAGTTCAAGCTGCGCTACAGTTTTTTCCTCCATGGATTCAAGTGTTCTGTATGAACTTTCAAGTACACAGTTGTTTATATTTTCTGTATCGTTTGTAAAACCGTATGGATAAAGTTCATTCTCCTTTCCAAGTCTGGATTTCACAGTTTCAATCAAATTTTCAGCCTCTGATGGTTTTCCATTCCTTTCAGCTATTTCGTAGAATTCGAGTGGATATTCCCAGGATATATCAACGTTCAGTGCCTCCTTGTCTATCTCCCTGGGATCAACCCTGAGTGAAATGAAAAGCGGTGCATCCATCTTTCCTCCCCTTGTGCCAGGTAGGTAATGTTTTGAAAAGTTAAGGAAGGCATCAAGAAGAAGAATAACTGAATCCTCGTCCCCGTCGCAGTTTCTTCTCTTTGCAGCATGGAAAAATGGGTGTGCAAGGCAAGCTGAAAGATCTGTAAAGCCAATAATTCTTCCAAGCACTGCACCTGATGTATGGGGTGAAAGTCCAAGAACGAGTTTTCCTATAAGATCTTCCTTTTTTTCACAGTTGTAATATCTTGGTAAACCATAGAATTTTTCAAGAAGATCATCAATGAATTTTGAAACATTCAATAAATAATCGCCACCTGACTTTGATATTATAAGGTCCTGTGGGAAAATCTGACATATCTGATTTGATGAAACGAGATCGTTACCAAAAACATCCTTTGTGTACCCAAGTTCCCTGGCCTTTTCAACAGTGAGACCAATTTCCACAGGTCTGAAATGTGTAAGGGCAAGGTTGCTCATATCGAACCTTGCGGTACCATCCTTGTAAACCCATACACCATGTTTTGCTCTTAAAATACCCTTTTCAAAAGGTTCAGGCAATTTTTCCAGTGATACGAGACCTTTTACACCCTTTACATCGGGGAATTCTGAAATGTCCAGATTAAGGTTTCTTATTGATGTGAAAAATATATTATTCAGAGAGATTTCAAACTCATCCTCCTTCCCGGTGTAATTTGTTCTTGTCCCGCACTTTTCACATTTAACCTTATATGTTTTCCTTCCACATTTAGGGCAGATTCTCAATCCTGCTGAGACTTTAATTTTAGCCTCATTATCCTTTACAATGTTTGAAATGGATCTTCTGTTTCCGAATGTATCACCGATTGGGAAAAGAAGGTTTACAGGCGGTCTCATTTTTCTTTCTGCTGCCTTTTCAGGTCTTCCCATTCTTGCCCCAACCCTCGTTGGTGCCCTGGGTTTTACCTTAATGTCGCAAAGGTATGAAATTAAATCAATTGTATTATCGAATTCCTTAAGATCAATTTCATAATAAATTCTTCCGTTCTCCACCTTTAAACCAAGACATTTTATTAAAGCATGGGAATAGTGTTCTATTATGTAATTATCCCTTTCTTTGTGAAGAACGCCAAGTTCGCATAGGATTTCCTTAATTTCTTTGTCTTTTGAAATTAACAATTTTCCATCATCAAATTTTCCATGTTTAACTATGTAATCTCTCAATTTTTTAACATCATCAATAGATATGTCATGCCAGAATAGATTGTACTTTGGATGAAGAGGTATATCGTATTTCTTGGATACTTTCCAGGCCTGATCGAAAGTATCAATCTTTATCTCCCCTATTCCCTTTCTCCTTGCAATCTGTTTCCACCATTCCTCCGTAAAACTTCCTGGTTTAAGGGGATAGTTATTTTCAAGGAATTCACCAAAGGGGATAAGAATTTCACCATTATCATAAACCTTGACAATATTTAAATTATCCAAATTTTCCGTTGAGTTTATCTGTATTAAATCACCGTTTTCAAGTAGAACTATAGGACCTTCAACAGAATCACATGCTGTCATGCCCGCTGCTTTACCAGGAAATTCAAGCTTTAACTGTGTTCCCCCAGCTATAAATTTATCCATGACATACATTGTTGCAGGATTCACAGATACCGTTGCAAGGCCACCAGTTCTGCATCTCCCATATCTAAGCCTGAAACCTCCTTTTTTGCCTGGATGTGCAAAAACAGGTCTTCCTGCAACAATATCCTCAATGAATTTTTCTGATGTATCATTCCCCTCATCCACATTTTTTTCTACAATTTTATCAAGGAATTCCCATCCATCTATTTTCAACTTTTCAACAAGTCCTTTTATTTTCCTTGCCTTCTGAATTATACCCTCAACCATTACAAGGCACATTCCTCCCCTTACCCTGTTTGTTTCAATCTCCTTCAGATCCCTGTAACCAGAAACCTCCTCATCAAGCGTACCCTCACCATCTATGCATACGGGGCAGTTTGAAACAACAGTTTCAATCTCCGATGATGATGGCCTGTATTGTAAATGTTCAACATTTCCATAGATCTGTATTTCTTCCTTGTATCTTTCAATTAATTCCGGTCTTGGTTTGAATTTACCTATTCCAAGATCCTTTCTTACAATATCACCAATAAGAACGCTGAGGGCCTGCGCGGTTCCACCAGCACCCCTTATTGGACCAGAATAATAAATGGATAAATATTCACTTCCATCATCATTTGTTTTTATCTTAACATCTGTAATACCTTCAAGCGGTGCAACAAGTATACCTTCCGTGAGAATGGCAAGACCAACCCTTATTGATATATCGAGTGCCTTTTCCCTGTTGTTTGAGAATTTTTTTGCTATTTCCCTTGCGGCAAGTATGCTTGTCATTTCCCTGTTGTTGTCTTTTGCTATTTCTCTTATCGTTTCAGCAATGCCATCAAGGCCTATAAGTTTCTCAACCCTTGAGGCAAGGTCCTCCGCCATTGGAATTTCAACAAAATCCTCTGGATCTTTACCCTTAGATCTTGCCTCCATTGCAATCTCATATGCTTTCTGTGCCTCGGACTTTAACAGGGAAAAATACTCATCAGTTTTCATTTTAGTAACTCCGAAATAAGAAGTTTATCGGATAGGGATGCCTTAACCACGATCTTTCTTGTTATGTATGCCGATAAGGCATCAATTTCTTTGTTAAGCAACTTTTTGAATGTATCAGTTGAAAGTTCAACTGTAATATCAGCCTTTGTAAATGGATCACTTAACATTTCAACCTTTGCCTGGTCAAGTTTTAGATAATATTCTCCATCATCTGAAAATTTGACAAGAATGGTCCTTTTCAGGTCTTTCAAATTATTCCTTAAAGATTCATCCCTTCCTGCTCTTTCATTGAACTTTTTAACAAGATCCATGAGTTCATCCATATCTGTCCAAATTGCTTTTGGAATTTAAAATTTTGCGTATTGTCTTCCATGTTTTCCTTACATACTTTGGTAACGAACCGTTATTTTTGTAATATTCCATAAGAAAATTCATTGTCCTTGGATCCGCAGGATATCCGGAACCGAAATCACCAATTTCCTTTTTTATTTTTTCAATCTCCCTGTCCCTTGTCACCTTCGCTATTATTGATGCTGCTGAAACAATTGGATAATCCCTATCCGCCTTATGTTTTGAAATTATTTTTGTTTCAAAGTTTAACCTCTTTTTTAAATTATCC
Organism: Thermoplasmatota archaeon; assembly: GCA_031961525.1. Classification (GTDB taxonomy): domain Archaea; phylum Thermoplasmatota; class Thermoplasmata; order Thermoplasmatales; family ARK-15; genus JAVRLH01. The sequence continues at coordinate 11,448 of JAVRLI010000017.1, forward strand.
TCAAACCTTTTTTCATCCACATCAACAGCATCAACTATAACAATTTCAGGTTTCAACTCATTAATTATTTCTGTAAAATAGATTTCTTCAATTTCATTGATTGTCATTTCCTTCATCATTTCATCCAGTTTTTCAGGTGGAATTATTTTTATAACGTATTTCTTTGCTATTGAAATTATTTTATCAAAAAGGTATTCCCTTCTTTTGGGTGAAAGTATTTTTGAATCCTTAACATTTAAAGTCTTTATTTCATCCTCATCTGCACAAAGACCGCATATAACAAGCGGTCCTATTACAGGTCCCCTCCCCGCCTCGTCCACTCCGCATATGATCATTTTTCTTTGTTCTGGGATATGAAATCTTCAAGATCCTCAAGAACAAAACCTATAACAATGTCAGCCCTTGGATATATCTCCTCCTCGAGAGTGTCTTCAGGATAAAAGCTTTTTATTGCGTTATAAACAGCCTCTCCTATGATCTCATCCTCATCCGTTTCTTCAGAGAGCAACTTTGAACTTTCCTCATATAGCTTGTTCATGAATTTCTCCGTGACAACAAACTCATCGGCCTTTTCTGTGAAAATACCATGCCTTTCCATGTCTATTATGAGTGCAAGGGACATTTCTCCAAGAGTATCCTCAAGAAATTCCACGTATTCATCCTTTTTTGAACTTCCCTTATTAACCTTTTTGTTTGCCATGGATTACATTAATTGTAATCCCTATAAAATATTTTTTATTACCTTTTTGTGAAATTAAGATTCAATGTATCTTTTTATTTCCTCAAGAACCCTTA
>JAVRLI010000018.1:0-12159 GCA_031961525.1 Thermoplasmatota archaeon
GGAAAAGGGAAAGCTAGGGTTAATTATTACATATTCTGGTCTGGGTATTTTGATTTTTGTATTATTCTTTCTACTCGTTCTTCCTGTAATCCTTGCCCAATTTTTCAACAACAATAGTGAAGAAGTTTTTTCTATTGTAATGGTGGGAATGTTTATTTCTTTTGCCATAATGATAGCAGGCGGTATATTAGTTAGATCCGTTTACGCTGATGCCCGGGGAAAGGTCTTTGTTGTTAAAGATATTAAAGATGATAGACACAGGGGATACATATATTACCAAGGTGCAAAAATTAAGGTATATTCATCAGATGAACTATCAAAAGGTGACCATGTTAAGATCATAAGCTCGGAGAAAATTTTTATGGGACGCTATTCAACAACAATACTAATGTGCAAGAAACTTGGATTGGATGATCCTGAATACAATAATCTTGCTGATTCAAAAAAGGAAACTGGAATATTTTAAATATAAATAACAAGTAAATTTTTATCACTTTATAAAAATCTTTTAAATCAAAAAATTCTCCAAGATTTTTTTATAACTTTAATGCAACAAAAATATTAAATATGCTCTTAGATTGAATAGAATAGAAAATGGTGCTTGTTGATAGATTTGGCAGGCCTGTTACGAGCATAAGAATATCCATTACAAAAAGATGCAACCTTAATTGTTTTTTCTGTCACAGGGAGGGTATTAAGGGCGAGGAAGATACATTTTCTCCGGAAGATTTTGAAAATCTTTTCAAAGTTGCAAAAGAACTGGGTATAAAAAAAGTTAAGTTTACGGGCGGGGAACCGCTTGAAAGGGATGACCTTGAGGATATAATAAAAAGGGCAAGGCATTACTTTGAGGATATAAGTTTAACAACAAACGGTACAAAGCTTAAAGGAAGGGCAAAGGATCTTTATCTTGCAGGACTGAACAGAATTAACATAAGTTTGCAATCATTAAAACCGGAAATATACAGGGCAATAACTGGAAGGGATACGCTTAAAAATGTTCTTGAGGGTATAGAGGATGCAAGGAACACACCATTGAACCCAATAAAAATTAACTATGTTTTAATGAAAGGCCTTAATGATTCAGAATTCCTTGACATGATAAATTTTGTAAAAAATTCAAACATGATTCTTCAGGTAATAGAACTGGAAGTACCCAGGGAGGGAGAAAATTCACCATGGTATCAAAAGTACCATGTTCCACTTGATGAAATTGAAAAATATCTGAGATCCCTGAACCCAGAAATAAGAAGGAATCCATTACATAACAGGGAAGTATTCACTGTGAAAAATGATGGAATATCATACACAGTGGAACTTGTAAAACCCATGCATAACACAGAATTCTGCAAAAATTGTACAAGGATAAGGTTCACCTATGATGGAAAGCTTAAACCATGCATATTCAGGAACGATAACCTTGTTGATGTTGAATATTCCATAAAAAATGGTGATCTTGCTGAACTGAAGAATCTTTTCCTTAAGGCAATTGAAAACAGGGAACCATACTGGAGATAATTATGAAAATACCTGTTTTTGATAACCATGTACATCTTCAGGAAAAGGGGGAAAACGTTAATGCTGTAAAAAGGTTTGAAAGGGCAGGTGGAAATATAATAAACATATGCAATTTACCATTAAATAAAAATATTGAAGGAATTGATTATTTTGTTGAACAGTATGAGAAAACAATAAAAATAGCTGAAAATGTAAGAAAAAACACAGGTGTTATTGTTCTCATAACAATAGGCCCATACCCTGTTGATGCACTGAAAATTTTTAATACTAAAAAGATCGAGGAAATAGAAAATTTGTTCAGAGAGGCGATAGATCTAGCAACCGATTACATTGAAAATGGAAAGGCAAATGCTCTTGGTGAAATTGGAAGACCTCATTTCAATGTTCAAAAGGAAATATGGGATATGTCAAACAGGATAATTGAATATGCATTTCAAAATGCAGGAAAAAAGCACATACCTGTTATTTTACACACGGAATCGCCAAGTGAAAAAACATTTAGGGAAATAGCGGAAATGGCCGATAGAAATGGAATTGATAAGAATCTAGTTATAAAGCATTACAGTCCTCCACTTGTTTTGATTGAAGAAAATTATGGAATATTTCCAAGTGTAATGGCGAGCAGGGAGAATGCAAGAACTGCAATCAAAAAAAGTAAAAGATTTTTCCTTGAAACAGATTTCCTTGATGATCCAAAAAGGAAGGGAGCTGTGATGGATATAGAATCCGTTCCAAAAAGAATGAAAATGTTGATGTGCGAGTTTAAGGAAGAAACAAAGGAGTATGGAGAGATTCTTTCTGAAAATATTTCTAGGATCTATGGAATAGAATTGAGGGATTTTTAGAAAGAAGTTTTTTGCCGTAGTATGCACAACCTATTGCACCATTTGCCTGTGGTTCATCTGGAACAATAACATCAACACCCAGTTCATTTTCAAGTATTTTTCTTATTGCCATATTCTTTGCAACACCACCCGTAAAAACGATTACGTTTGATTTGAATCTTAGTAAGAATGGCTTAAGCCTTTCAAAAACAGCATAGTTCACGCCTGCAATTAACCTTTCCTTTGGATAACCTTCCATCATTTTTGAAATCAATTCCGTTTCAGCAAAGACCGTACATGTGGAATTTAATTTTACAGGATCCTCGTGGAACTTTGATAAACCATCAAGTGAAAGATCAAGGACCTCTGCCATTTTTTCAAGGAACCTCCCGGTTCCGGCAGCACATTTATCGTTTGTTAGAAAATCCTGTATCACCTTATTTCTAACATAGACAATCTTATAGTCCTGACCACCTATATCAAGTAGGGTAAAATCCGAAAGGTCTGTCTGATACAATGCACCCAGAACATGAGCCCTTATCTCAGGTATTGCCTTCAAGGTTTGAACTGTGAATCTTCCATAACCTGTTGATATGGCATTTTTCACCTGGTTCTTTCTTTCTGAATAAATGAATTTTATTGTTGGCATTATTTCCTTATCTATTAAATCCTCATCCATATTAACGATCTTTGTTGTTGTACTGCCAACATCAATTCCAGTTATCACAAAAAATACAAAATAAGAACATATTAAAAAATTTGATGGAAAAAATTTATTCGTAATAGGATGGTGGAACTTGTTTCAGGTTGTTCCTTATTGCCTCAACACTCTTCATGAATTTTTCTTTTTGTTCGGGTGTGAGATCAACCTCTATGATCTTTTCAAGACCATTCTTTCCCAGGATAATGGGTACTTCAGCAAAAACACCCTTAACACCATATTCTCCATCAAGGTATACACTTGCCTCAAGTGCAATCTTTCTATCCTTCTTTATTGCATCAACCATCTGGAGCAAACCTGCAGCCGGACCCCAGTTACTACTGAATTTTCTAAGGTTTGTTATCTGTGCACCAGCTTCTATTGTATCCTTAACAACTTTAGAATACTGTTCATCAGTTAAGTATGATTTTAAGCTCTTTCCGTAAACCATGGATAGTTCTGGAACCGGATACATGTTCTCTCCATGCTGTCCTAGAACAAGAGGAATTATTGCTGCAGATGAGATTCCTATATGCTGTGATGCATAAAATGCCATTCTTCTTGAATCAAGAACACCGCTGAAACCGATCACCCTGTTCCTTGGAAAATTAAGCTTTTTGTAAAGAACCATAACCATTGCATCAAGGGGGTTTGTTGTTATTATAACAATTGATTCGGGTGCATATTTCTTTATTTTTTCAGCAGTTGATGCAACAATTTCGGCATTTTTTGCTGCTAATTCTTCCCTTGTCATTCCAGGCTTCCTTGGAAGACCTGCTGTAACTATTACGATATCGCTTCCCTTTATATCCTCATAGTTGTTCGATCCTTTCACTATTACGGATTTTCCAAGTATTGATGCTGCATGGTTTAGATCCAATGCTTCGCCCTGTGGAAGACCTTCAACAATATCCACAAGAGTTAAATTATTATCAACCTCTCCAAGCATAAGAAATGCTGCTGTTGATGCCCCCACTCTTCCGGTACCAATAATCGATATCATAGTTTAATTAAATGAAATTCACTATAAAATTTTTTCCTCAACAACAGTATTGCTCAATGTACCTATCTTTTCTATTGTTAGATCCATTTTATCTCCGATCTTAAGAAGCATTGGTGGTTTCCTTGCAAAACCCACACCACCCGGTGTTCCTGTTGAAATAATATCACCCGGTTCGAGTGTTAGGACATTCGATATGAATTCTATTAGAAAATCTATTTTAAATATCAGATTTGATGTGTTTGATTTCTGCCTTATTTCACCGTTTATTTTTGTTTCAAGGTTTAAATTATGTGGATCACCTATTTCCCATCTGTCAACCAAAACAGGTCCAATTGGTGCAAAAGTATCAAAACTCTTTCCTATGAACCATTGCCCTGCATACTTAAACTGATGATCCCTTGCACTAACATCGTTCATGATCGTATAACCAGCTATGTATTCATACGCATTTTCTTTTTTAATGTATTTACCTCTCTTTCCTATCACAACCGCAAGCTCCACTTCATAGTCAAGTTCCCTGACAATCTTTGGATATACAACGGGATGGCCATGACCTGTTATTGATGTTATGGATTTTTCAAACCAAACGGGCTCTTCAGGTATTTTCTGTCCCGTTTCCCTTGCATGATCCATGTAGTTTAATCCAACTGCCATGATCCTTTTTGCTTCCATCGGCGGATCAAGTTTCTCGGGTAAATTCATTATGAAACCATTTTTCTCTATATCCTTTTCCATTTCTCCTATCCAATCTTTATCTATGAGATAATCAACCTTAAAATCACCCATTGGCAATACCTTTTCCTTCACTTTTCCATAGTAAATATTTCTGTACCTGAAAATTTTCATAATTTCTTAATTCAATATACCATATTAATAACTTTCCAATTTTAAACAGAATAAGTTTAAAATATCAATCAAATATTCTTCAATTATGATCCATGTGGATGAATATGAAAGGTATGCAATTCTTACAATAGACAGGGAAGATAAGGCAAATGCCCTGAACATGGAAACAATTGAAGAAATAAGAAAGGAACTGGAAAAACTTGAAAAAAATAAAAATATTGTTTCTGTTATCATAACGGGAAAGGGAAAATTCTTTTCTGCCGGTGGTGATTTAAGGGAAATGCTTACACTTGATGAGAATGGTGGAAAGGAATTTTCAAAAAAGGGACAGGAACTTATGGATTACATTGAAAGGAGTGATAAGATTTTCATTGCCTGTTTGAATGGACCTGCATATGGAGGGGGCATGGAACTATCACTTGCATGCGATATAAGGGTTGCAGGGAAGAATGTAAAAATGGGACAGACCGAAATAAATGTAGGTCTTGTTACGGGCTGGGGAGGTGCTGAAAGATTAATTGAGAATGTTGGCAGGGGACTTGCAAAGTTTATGCTTTTAACAGGCTATGTGATGAGCGCTGAGGAGGCAAAAAATATAGGGATAATTCATGTTATTTCTGATAATCCACTTGAAGATTCAATAAAAATCGCAAAGGATCTTGCAAAAAGAAACAGGGAATCTTTGATTTCGTACAAAAGGATTGTAAGGGAAAATTCATATTTAACAGAAAGGGAGGAATTTGGTAAAATTGTGTCTTCAAAAAATGGTAAGGAAGCGATAAGCGCATTCCTTGAAAAGAGGGAACCGAGATTCACATGATACTTATTCACGCTTGCTGTGCACCATGCGTTTCTTCAATAATAAAAAATATGGATGAAGAGTTCACAGTATTCTGGTACAATCCAAACATTCATCCATACAGGGAATATTTAAGAAGAATGAATACGCTGGAAAAATTGAGCAGGGAATGGAACTTCAAAGTTATTTATGATAAAACGTACAATCTTCAGGAATGGATTGAAAAAACAGCCATATTAAACAAAAAATCGGATGTTCTAAGATGCAGATACTGCTATGCTGATAGAATTGATAGAACGGCAAAATATGCAAAGGAGCATGGATACAGGGCATTCACATCATCTCTACTCTATTCACCATACCAGAAACATGAAATAATCAAAGAAATTGGAGAGAATGTTTCAAAGAAATATGGTATAGAATTTTATTACAGGGATTTCAGGGAATTTTTCCCCATGGGTAATGAAATTGCAAAATCCCTTGGTCTATACAACCAGGGTTACTGTGGATGCATATGGAGTGAGTTTGATAGGTATGGTAAAAGCGATAGTGAGTAAGGAAGATTTCAGCATAAATGATCTTACATCAGAATTGATTAAAAAAGAGGACGGGGCCATAGTTACCTTTATTGGAACTGTGAGGAATAAAAACAGGGATAAAGAGGTTGTAAAGATAATCTATGATGCATACGAACCTATGGCAACAATGGAAATCCAAAAAATAATAAAAAGGGCTATGGAAAATTATGAAATTGATGATGCGGTTGTTTATCATAAAATTGGTGAATTTTTACCAGGTGAAAAGGTTGTTTTCATAGGTGTTTCATCCGCACATAGGGAGGATGGTTTCAAAGCCTGTAAATTCATAATAGATGAAATAAAGAAATCCGTACCAATCTGGAAAAAAGAGTTTTATCATGATGGATCACAGTGGCTTGAAGAAAAAAGTTAAGTTAACTTATCAGTGATACAAATTGAAATGTTATAAATGAAACATAATGATAAAGATGGATTAGTTTTCTTTGTTCAGGTCAGTCATGAAAAAATTCATTCCATGAAGGGGTTCATCATAAATTATAAATATTCAATAAACATCCCTTTTCTACCTATGATTGAATGAATGAAAGAGGTGAAAAATATGGCAAAACCACAGTATGTAAGATTCGAGGTGCCAAAGGATCTACAGGATAAGGTGCTCTCAAACCTTGAAGTTGCAAGTACTTCAGGAAAGATAAGGAAGGGAACAAATGAGGTAACTAAGGCTATTGAAAGAAACGAGGCAAAACTTGTGATCATAGCGGAGGATGTTAATCCCCCAGAGGTTGTTGCACATTTACCCTATCTATGCGATGAGAAGAATGTTCCATATGTTTATGTCCCGAGCAAGGGAGAACTGGGACAGAGGGTAGGGATAACATCAGCAGCAAGTGTTGCAATAATCGACTTTGGCAAAAGCGAATCTGAATTTAAAGGAATAATTGAGGAAATTTCAAAGTTGAAGAAATAGGGTGATTAAAGATGCCAGATGAGGCCACACCGGCTGAAGTTGTCGAAATAATGGGAAGAACAGGAATGACAGGTGAAGTTATACAGGTGAAGGTAAAAATACTGGATGGTCCGGATAAGGGCAGGATTATAACAAGGAACATTATCGGACCAGTTCAGGTAGGGGACATTGTAATGCTAAGGGAAACCGCAAGGGAAGCAAGGAAACTTATTGCCAGGTGAATAGCTATGGTTGTTAAAAGGTACTGTTCATTCTGCGGTAAGGAAATAGAGCCCGGAACTGGCAAAATGTACATAAGAAAGGACGGTACAATATTATATTTCTGCAGCAGCAAATGTGAAAAAAACATGCTTGAGCTAGGAAGGATACCAAAGGAAGTAAGGTGGACAAGGGCCTTCAGAGAAGAAAAGAATTTAAGGATACACAGGGTGAGCCCAGGTGGAGAGAACGCTGGTAATCCTCAAGCCTGATGCCGTACAGAGGAACCTTGTTGGCAGAATAATAACAAGGTTTGAGGAAAAGGGCCTGAAGATAATAGCATTAAAAATGGTAATGCTATCAAGGGAAAGGGCAGAGAAACTTTATGATGTTCATAGAGGAAAGAAATTCTTTGAGGATCTTGTTTCATACATAACATCTGGACCAATAGTTGCTATGATAGTTGAGGGAAGGGATGCAATAAACGTTGTAAGGAAAATCATGGGTAAAACAAATGGAGCGGAGGCTGAACCCGGAACAATCAGGGGTGATTTCTCAACAGGTATTGAGAAAAACCTTGTACATGGATCCGATAGCCCCGAATCATTCAAAAGGGAATATCCCGTTATTTTTGATGAAAAGGAATTTATTGATTATAAAAAATCGGGTGAAGAATGGCTTTAGATGATAATAATTTCTGATGTGCATTCAAACCTTCCCGCACTTTTAAAGGTTCTTGAATTTGTTAAGGAGGGGGAAAGGATTTTTCATGCGGGTGATGTTATAGGGTATAATCCATATCCGGGTGAGGTAATAGAAAAGTTCAGGGAATACAGAATTCAGAGCATAAGGGGTAACCATGACAGGGCAATAGTTTATTCTGATTATTCAAACTTCAATGAAATAGCCTATTATGCCCTGAAATGGACTGAAGAGAATTTGAGCAGAGAAGATCTGAATTATTTAAGATCTTTAAAGAAATCCATGTCCTTTGAATTCAAAAACAAAAGGATAATCATGTTTCATGGATCACCATGGGATGAGGATCTTTATCTTTATCCCGAGGATGTTGATGAAAAAACCATTCCCGATGGCTACCAGGTATTGATTCTGGGTCATACGCATGTTCCATTCGTTAAAAAATTTGGAGATAAAATTATAATAAATCCTGGGAGTGTTGGACAGCCCAGGGATGGTGATCCGAGGGCATCATTTGCCAGGATCGATGATGAATGGAATGTTGAAATTGTAAGGGTTGAGTATAACATAGATGACGTGGCGGAAAAAATAAAAGAGAAAAATTTACCATCCATACTTGCCGAAAGACTTTATCTTGGATTTTAAAATTCAATCAACAACGTTTTCAAGAATTGTAATTGATGGCTCGTATGTTGATATTTTTATCTTTGCGTTTAGCGGTATTATCATCTGATCTGTACCATGTCCGAATGGAAGCCCGTACATGGCAGGTTTTTTCATTTTTTGCAAATAATAATAAATAATTTCCTGAAGTGATGGGTTTGGGCCCTCATCAACAGGTATGTGTGTGAAATCTCCAAAAACAAGACCCTTTAATCTATAGAGTATTTTTGATAACCATAATTCTGCCATGTATCTATCTATATCAGAAATACTTGTCGCAACATCCTCAAGGAAAAGTATCTTCCCTGATGTTTTTAAAACATATTCAGTCCCTATTAAAGATATAACAAGTGAAAAGTTTGTGCCTGCGCTTATACCTGTTGCCGTACCATCCACAACACTTCCAACAATCCTTGTTATCTGGGGTGTTAGGTCAAGAACTTCACCACTAAGAATACCTATCATATTTTTCAGTATATTTTTATTAATGAATTCAAAATCCACACCTGGCATCGGACCATGGAATGTTATAAGATCCGTTTTCTGGTTTATTGCAATATGCAATGCTGTTATATCACTGTACCCAACAAATATCTTTGGGTGATCCTTTATAACGTCAAAATCTATAAGGGGCAAAATTCTCATGGATCCATAACCTCCCCTTGCAGCAAAAACTGCATCAACACTATCATCCCTGAATGCATCCATGAGTTCCTTTGCCCTATCGCTATCAGGTGCTGATAAATAACCAATCTGTTTTGTTTTCCTTATATTATCACCGAATGAAACCTTAAAACCAAGTTTCCTCAGCCTTTCAACTCCCACTGTTAAAGATTTAAGGTTGGGTGGACTTGCAGGAGCAATAATTCTAATATGTGCATTTTTCTTCAGTTTTGGCGCTCTCATACATTTTCAATATTACCCATCATTTATAAACTTTATTGGATAGGAAAACAAAAGGATTAAAATAGAGAATTGAAATTGCAGTTTTGTAATGGCCGGGGTGGGGTAGTGGCTATCCTTGGGGACTGTGGATCCCTAGACCCGGGTTCGATTCCCGGTCCCGGCCCTATTTGTAGAGTAAAATTTCAAGGAAATGTTTCAGGTGCTGTGCAAGAACAGGATTATCTGAATAACCACATGCTGCAAGCTCTGCATCAGCTATCAATGCCTTCCTGTCATCAGCAACAATATCCGTTGCAATCAAACCATCCCTGTAATGAACCTCGGTATTTTTTGGTGCCCTTTGCGTTCTTGACGTAATAACAACTATTCTAACATTCCTGTTCTGTGCCTTCTTTATTTCATCAATTAGATTTTTTCTTATTTCCGCAAGTTTAGGTGATGATAACCATATTTCCCTTTCAGCAAGTTCAAACATTTCACCTATTTTTTTAAGTACCCTGTTTTTACCATAGATTGTGTATACGAGCTGTGGTTCACCCTTTTCTCCAAACATTTCCTGTGCCAGTTTCAAGTGTGAAAAAAGATCCTTGACCATCCTTGTGTATCTTTCTTCAAGAACATTCAAATCTTCTGGCTTGAATATTTTTGGTTTTCCAGAAACAACCTTAATGAAACCTTTACTTTCAAGTGATTCAAGTACCTTATAGGAGGATGTCCTTGGTATCTTTGATATTTTTGCAACATTCTCCGCCTCCCCACCACCAAGGAAAATTAATGCCACGAATGCCCTTGCCTCGTATTCAGTAAGACCAAGATTTTCAAGGTATTTTAAAACTTCCTTAAACTTTTCCTCAATATCAGTTTCTGCATAAACGTCCATGTTTGAAGAAAAAGTTAATCAATATAAAAATTTTCTTAGGTGCAAAAATGAAATGCTCAAGGTGTGAAAGGGAAGCGGTCGCTTATCTAAGATACAGTGGAGAACATCTCTGTGCAGAGCACTTTATGGAATTCCTTGAAAGAAGGGTAAAGCATGAGTTAAGAAAACAGGTGAACCTGAAAAAGGGTGACAGGATTGTTGTTGGTGTTTCAGGTGGTAAGGACAGTATAACAACACTTTACCTTCTTAAAAAGATCCTTTCACACAGGAATGATATTGAAATAATAGCCGTAACAATTGATGAGGGTATAAAAGGATACAGGGACATTGCAATAGAAAGGGTGAGGGATTTTATTTTAAATCTTGGTGTTGAATACCATATATATTCCTATAAGGATCATTTTAATGTTACGATAGATGAAGTTTCAAAGATTGATCATGAAATTTTACCCTGCTCATACTGCGGTGTTTTCAGGAGATATTTGCTCAATAAAGCCGCAAGAGAATTGAAAGCAAATTACCTTGCCACTGGTTTGAACCTTGATGATACTGCCCAGAGCATAATAATGAACTTTGTCCGTGGTGATCTTGAAAGGCTTGCAAGACTTGGACCGCATGAAATAATAAAGGAGGATCTTGTACCGAGAATACAGCCGTTGAGAACAATACCTGAGAAGGAAGTGATGCTCTATGCAATTCTCAAAAAGATTCCATTCTATCATGGTACCTGTCCATACGCGGATCTTGCAATAAGAAATGAGTTCAGGAGCGCAATAGACTCATGGGAGGAAAGAACACCTGGATCAAAATACGCAATACTTTCAACCTTTGATCAGATCAAACCTTTGCTTATTCCTTTTTACAAAGATTTTAAACTAAACAGGTGTGAAAGGTGCGGCGAACCTACTGTTGGAAGGATATGCAAAGCCTGTGAACTGAAGGAAAGGATTGAAAATATTCAGAAAATGTAACTTGAAGGATTGATTTTTCTCAGAATTAAATCTGCTGTTAAATTTATTATGCTGTAAAGGTCGGAAACAGCCGGACAGTATGCAGTCTCAAGTGCGCTTAAATCCTGTGCGCTAAGGCCAGCTTTTATTGCAAGTGCTATAACATTGATTTCCCTTGATGCATTTTTTCCTATTGCCTGTGCTCCCAAAACTTTACCATTTTCATCACAAACAATTTTCATTGTTATTTCCCTTCCACCAGCATAATCAGGCCTGTCAAGCGTTTTTCCTCTTGCGCTCACCACCTTCATTTTATTTGCAAAATAGGATTCAGTCAATCCAACAGCGGAAATTTCAAGGTCACCAATAACAGAAACAAAATTACCTATAGCACCTGAATAAATTGCATTCCTGCCGGCAAGGTTTATGCCTGCAACAATTCCCTGTTTAGAAGCTGTTGTTGCAAGCTGAATAACGAATGGTGATGAATCTACAAAATTTTTAACAATAACGCAATCACCTGCAGCATATATATCCTCCCTTGATGTTTGCATTCTTTCGTTAACAACAATATAACCCCTTTCCATCTTCACTATTCCCTCAAGAATCTTTGTGTTGGGTGAAACACCGGTTGCAAGTATTACCATTTCAGCATCATATATTCCAT
>JAVRLI010000019.1:0-11866 GCA_031961525.1 Thermoplasmatota archaeon
CTCTCGGTTTTTAGAAATCCTCAGTAGAGAATTTATAAAGAACTCAATCACTTTTATTCTTCTATTTCCCTGAGTATACCATCGAGCCTTGGATAATCCACTATAACAAAAACATTTTTACCCCTTTCATTCTCAACAATTTTCTTTGCCATATATTTTTCCCTTTTTTCCTCCATGTTCCTGAAACCCTTTAATTTGTTAATTTCCCTATCCCATAGCAAAGAAAATTCCTCTGCACTTTTTGCCTGAAAATTCATATCCCATAATTTTCCCTTCCTCAATGAATGTCTTAGGAGCTGAAATGTTGTAATTTCTTTAACATATAAATCGGAATATTCCTTTTCATCCATATCTATTGCCTCAACAGGAATATTCATTTCAATGGCAATTCTTAAGGCTGTTGTAAATGATGGTACCGGCATTTTCACCTCACCAAATTCCTTTAGTTTCAAACCGTACATGATCTCGTAATCTGATAGATCAACTTCAAATGGCTCCTGAATATACTTTATAAGACCTTCAAGATCCTCCTTTGATATTCCAAGCATGATTAAATCAAAATTTTTCCCCCTTATAATGGATTCTACATCCATACTTTCGGATTTAAGCCCTCTTACGGTTCCGTAAAACGTATAATTTATTCCATTTAACTTTAATTCAACAATTTTTTCCATTCTGAATCAACATTAATTTCTCATTTTTAATTCTAACGTTTTTTTATTTTAACTTTTACAGTAATCCTTCATTGGACATTTTTCACAGGATTCTTTATTCTCTTGAAATTCCTCATTATCAATCTTTCTTATAATTTCTTTAAGTTCATTCCCGAATTTTTCAACATCATTTTCATTGAATTTATACTCATCAAAATCGTTAAGATCAACATAGGCTACAACGCAAAGAGGTATCTTTCCGAAAAGTCTCTTATAAGCATAAGCGTATGAAAGTAACTGTTCTCTGTAAATATCTTTCTTCTGCCCAGTTTTATAATCTATAACAATGGGGTTTTCACCCATTATCAGTAAATCAAACCTACCCCTGAATATTGTACCTTCCACATTCAGGTTGAACGGATATTCTCTTTTAATATCCTTACTCTCCTTCAAAATGATTCCATACTTACTTGATAGGAAATTTTTTGCCCTTTCTACGATTTCATCGGAATATCCTGAAAATTCCTCCGACTGAAAATCAAAATTTTCCATCAATGAATGGAACTCAATTCCCCTTCTTGCACTTTCACTTATTTCCGATCTTTGTGATAACATTTTTGTGAAATAATAATATCTTGGACATATTTTATAGTTTTCAATGTCAGATGTACTTATATAAGCAAGTTTATTTTTTCTTTTTTCCACAATTTTTCTTTCTGGAACAATGTTCTCATTTTCCCTTCTTATTTCACCTTCTTTATAATATTTAATGTTATTTGTTTTATCCATAAAGTTTTTCAGATAAACACTATCAAGGGCTTGTAATATTTCCCTTGAATAGCTGTCCCTTTTGACATCGGAAATTGAAAAAAATAGTATGTATTTGGGCCTTGTGAATGCAACATAAAGAATCCTCATCTCCTCCCTTTTTCTATAATCAATTATTTTATTTTTTATATTCTCCGATTCTTTTTTAAGAAGATCCTCAATGTTTAGATGAACACCGAATTCCCTGTTCATGAAAAGTATATCATTATTTTTTGTAAACTCACCTGGTATATCGGCAACAAATACAACAGGAAATTCAAGACCTTTAGCTGAATGGATTGTCATTAACCTCACACTGTTTTCCTTTGGATCTGTAAGGGGTATTGTTGAAACATTCTCCGTTTCCTCAACCATTTTCATTTCATCAATGAATTTTTTCATTGGAAGAATTCTTTCCTTTTCAATATGCCTTGTTATGTCTATGAACTTGTAAATGTTTAAATATTTCTGTTTTCCATTGTAATCACCTATTACCTTTTTATCAAAGCTTGTTTTTTTAAGGAATTCAATTACTATTTTATCCTTTGGTAAATTCTTCTTGGATTTCAATTCCTCAATATCCCTAATGAATTTTGAAATACAAGGTGATTCACCTTTATTCATATAACTATAAATTTCACCATATGTGCAGCCATAGGCATTTAAAATTATTTCCATAACCCTAATATCATTGATGCTAAAATCATTCATAGAAAGGATCTGGAACAAATTTTTAAGTACATTGATTTCTGGTGTCTGGAAAAAGCTCTCTTTATCAACGAAAGAATACCTTATACCCCTTTCCCTTAGAGCATTCGCGTATATTCCCATGTAGGTTTTGGATCTGAAAAGTATTGCAATATCACCTTCCCTTACTTTCCTTAAAACACCTCCATCCCTTATTTCCATGTTGTTCAGAAGATAAACAATAGCTTTTCCAAAGAGGTCAGCCTCCTCCTTCCTTCTTTCCCTTGCAAGGTTCTGTTTGAGTTTGAAAATATAAACACCTCCATTTTTAAGATCCTTTTCAATTGGGACCATTTCCATGTATCTGGCATTGGGAATTTTCTCTGAAAAAAGTTTCTGGAAAAGATTATTCGAAAAATTTATTATTTCAGGAACGGATCTGAAGTTTTCATTCATCTCATTTATTTTGGACTTTTTTATCCTGCTCAAAATTGCTTCCGGTTCAGCATCACGCCATTCATATATACTCTGGAAATAATCACCAGCATATATCTTTCTTGCATTTTCACCAACCATTTCAATTATTTCCTGCTGTATATAACTTGTGTCCTGGTATTCGTCAACAATTATGTAATCGAATCTATTTTTCCATTCCCTACCAACAATTTCATTTTCAAGTGCAATTTTTGCATAATAGAGAATATCATCATAGGATAAAACACCTTCATACTTTTTTTTCTCTTCAATGGTTTTGAAAAATTCCTCGAATATTTTTTCAAGCGATACTATAAACTTTCTATTTTCTTCATTTGCTTCAATATCAACCCTTTCAATCTCCTCCTTTGTTTTTTCAATTGTCCATCCCATTACCTTTGTTTTTTCATATAGACTGAAAAGTAACTCCTTCATCCCATCCCTTCCCCTTCTACTTCCTCTCGGTCTTTCCACATTAAGGAAATTTGTAATGCTATCAATAATTGTCGGATCTTCCCTGTCAATTTTCTCCAGAACTTCCCTGAATGTTTTATCCATGATCCTTTTAAGCGATGGTTCATCACCAACACTGTATTCAGGATTTATACCAAGGAATATGGATGAATCTTTAAGTATTCTATTACAGAAACTGTGAATTGTTGACACATTATCCAGCGGACCTATGTAATGATATTTTTCCCTTATTTTTGAAAGCAATCTTTCCTTTAACTGTGTTGCTGCCTCATCTGTGAATGTTATTATAAGCATTCTTTCAAGCGCCTTTTCAACATTACCAATCTTTTCGATGATTTTTAATGCAGAACATACAAGGACGGTTGTTTTACCCGATCCCGCTACAGCTAAAATTGATAAATTTTCCTCTCCTCCACTTTTAACAATTTTTTTCTGCGATTCAGTTAGATTATCGCAATCCATTCATGCACCCCCGCATATGTAGTAGAATTCACATTCATCACATTTATTTTCATCGTCCGTTTTAGAGAAATTATAACTTTTTATTTGATTTATGATATCAATAATTTTTTTCTCAACCCTTTCCCGAAAATCTTCTGAAAATACCTGTGAATTTTTAACATAACCATGTAAAGGTGTAGTTTTATATTCACCACCCGTTACATATGCCAATACCCATTCTTGATCCTTCTTTTTCAACTTTATTGGAAAATAATATGCAATCTTTTTATTTTCCTTAACAGCCATCATATATATTGGAAGGGCAAGATCAAATTTGGGATTATTCACATCTTCATTTTTTATAAAAATATCCTTAATTGATGAAAATGTGGAATATTTGTAATCGATTATGAATGTTAAATCCTTCCAAGAATCAACCCTGTCAATTCTTCCATGCAATATGTTCCCTTTAAGATTCAAAGTGAATTCCATTTCAACATACCTGACCTTTCTATCAGGTAAAATTGAAATGTCCCTCCTTATTGCATTTAAAACATCCCTAACTATTGTTCTTCTATGCATGGCATTTTCCTCAAGATCCGGATATTCATTAAGGGCAATTTTTTCAACCTCATCTTTAATGTCAAGATTCTTTATTTCATTAAGATCCATATATTTTGAATAAAATTTTTCAAGTATTCTGTGTATTCTATTCCCTAAATCCTGTGTTGAAAATGGTTCAACAGGAACCCTTATGCCAAGGATAACATGGAAATAGAATTTCATTGGACATTCCTTGTAAAGGTTCAGGTCAGAAGGAGTTATGACAATACTATTTATCCTATCCTTAATTTCATCGTTTATTTCAATCTCTTTTTTAATTGTGGATCCATTGTATTCAAATATTTCTGAATCGCTGAATATTTTTTCTTTCATTACAGTTAATTCTGATGCTTCAATTGGAACATTTTTTCTATCAATTTTAAAAATGTCCATGAACTTTTCTATTAAATATGATTCAAGAACCCTTTTGCCGTCATCGTTGAAATATGAATATGTGAAAATTATATTTTCTCCATAGTTGATTGTTATGAGCAATCTATAGAATTCATAGTTCTCATGTATAACATATTTTCTGTAATAGATCCCATGTTTTTCCCTCAAATCCCTCCTGAATATTATAGGTCCAGTGTATGGTCTTGGAAATTCATCCTCTGATAGACCTGAAACTATTATGGTTTTTGCAGTGTTTAGTGGAAGGTTACCAAGATCTATAACCTTTACAACATTTCTGAAACCATAATATCTACCGAATGTCGAAATAGTTGAATAAATCCTGAAAAGGTTTAGAGCGTATTCCTTTGAGAAAGACAATATGCCGAGGGATTGAAGAATATCATAATCATTCCTAAATGACATTAAAAATTCATAGATCCTGTGTGAATGCTTTATGTATTCCTCCCTCTCAATATTTTTCTTCATCAAATCTTCAATGATTTCTCCAAAAAAGGATACAAAGGATCCAATATCTTTTACTTCCCTTTCCTTAACAATGTTTTCTGCTATTTCAATTGCTTCACTTATCACTGGTAACTTTGATAATTTTTGCCTGGATTCAAGGAAATACGGTATTCCAAATTCAGAAAATACCTCCTCAACCATGCTTTCATATTCCTTGATATCGGGAAATGCAACAATAAAATCACCATAGTCACCGCCATCGGATACTCCATCAAGTATTATTTTTGCAACATACTTCATTTCCCTTCTTTTGTCAGGTGCTGAAACAACAGTTACATTAAACTTTTTAACGTCATTACCATATTCACAATCGGGTTCAATCCTTTCCCTTAAAATTTCATAGGGTTTACCCGTACCAACTTCTGTCAAAAAATAGATTTCATGATCTTTTCTCAATGTTTCAATGAATAGCTTCAGTGTTGGACTTATATAATAAAAATTTGTGAGAAAAATTTTCCTGTACTTTATTTTATCATGTTTTTCTATCATTTTCATTATTAGTTCAGGTCTGCTATAAAAATGCACTATTTTATTATCAATTTTTATACCATTCCTCAACCTTTCAAGATAATTTGAAAAATTCCTGTCAAATTCTAAAAAGAATTTATCATCAATTTTTATCCCCTGGGCAAGAACAGATTCCTTAATTTCCCAGTACTCCTCAAGAAGAATTGTTATAAAATCTGGATTGCTGTGCAAATCGGAATAATATGCAAGACCCTTCAATGATTCTTCAGCAATTTTCCTTTCCACAAACCTTGGTATTGTGGATGAATTTGGCCCTATAATATTGAGGGCAAGTGATTCCAATGTGAACATTCTTTCAATTGGTATTTTATCAACTCCATCCTTTGCAAGGGAATTCTGAAAATTTCTGATTATTATGAAATCAGGGAATATGAAAATTGATTCCTCATCATAAAGATTTTCCCTCAAAACATTGTAGGCATTACCATGTATCAGGTTTATCATTGTTTAAGAATAAGGTAAATTGAAAATAAAAATTTTCCGAGAGCCACCGGAGGGAATCGGACCCCCGACCTGCTGATTACAAGTCAGCCGCTCTACCTACTGAGCTACGGTGGCATTGTTGCAGTGAAAGTATTTGTTTTTTAAAAATTTTTCTTTCCGATCACAGAAAGGTTAAGTATTATTTCTTAATTACCATGTTGATTGTTATGGCTCAGGATCTTTCAAAAATAGGATTGAAATTACAGCAAAACACAAAACTTGACCAGAGAATGTCAAAAATAAAATATAAAATCATGGTTATGAGTGGAAAGGGCGGTGTGGGAAAAACAACTGTTTCAGTGAATCTTGCCGTTGGTCTTGCAAACAGAGGCTATAAGGTTGGTTTGCTCGATTCAGATATGCATGGACCGGATGTTCCAAAGATGCTCGGTCTTGATAAAAGCCAGCTTACGGGTGATGAATCCGGAATATATCCTGTTGAATATTCTGAAAATTTGAAGGTTGTATCAATTGGCTTCATGCTTCCGGAGGAGGATGCACCCATAATCTGGAGGGGAGCATTGAAACACAAGGCAATTCAACAATTCCTTGAGGATGTTATATGGGGTGAGCTTGATTTTCTTGTTGTTGATCTTCCACCAGGAACCGGTGACGAACCATTGAGCCTTGTCCAGCTAATAAAGAATGTAACAGGTATTGTTATTGTGATAACACCACAGGAGGTTGCTCTTCTTGATGCAAAAAAGGCAATCAACTTTGCAAAGCATGTTAATGTTAGGGTACTTGGGATAATTGAAAACATGGCAGGGGATATATTCGGTGTTGGAGGGGGAGAAAAGGCAGCAAACACATACGGTGTACCATTCCTTGGCAGAATTCACCTTGATCCGGAAATTGTTAGATCCGGGGATAGCGGTGTTCCATTCATGTTGAAAAATGGTAACACTAAAGAGGAGTTTGATAAAATAATTGAAAATATACTTTCCCAGATAAAATCATAATTTTTCAAAAACTGTGAGGAATCTTACAAGACTCCTGTGAACGTTAATCTTATGCATTTCAATGACCCTGAATTTATCAAGGGCAGGGAAAGATAAACTCTTTTTTGGGATAAAAAGTGAAACATGGCCATGGGGTTTTAGAATTTTATAAAAGGTATCGAACATCCTTGAATACAGTTTTTCCAATGGTTCATAATATGTTGATGATGCCCTCCCATACGGAGGATCAGTTACAACAGCATCGAATTTTTCAAAGTTTATCGCCTCGGAAAAATCACCCTGATATATCTCTGCATTTAAATTAAAATATTTCAAATTTTCAATACTAGCATGAACCATTTCAGGATTCCTGTCAAGACCCACGGATTCAATGCCCATGGATGCCGATTCCATTATAATGCTTCCCGTTCCACAGAATGGATCTATTATTCTCATTCCCTTTTTTACCCTTGCCATGTTGACAAGCAACCTTGCAATCTTTGGTTGAAGTGATGTGTTTGTTCTATAGGGCCTTTTTTCAATAACTCTTTTCATATATTCTCTATTTACATTTCTAACATTTCTAACAATGAACATATTATCCATTTCAATAAAATAAATAAATTCCTGGGGATTTTCAAAACAGACTTTCCCATTGATTTTTTTACCAACTTCCCTTTCAATTTCCTTTGTATTTTTATCATATTTTGAAAAGTTCCTGTACCTTACCATGAATGTTTTTCCATCAAGATCTATGTCAATTTCATCAAAATTTTTAATCTTTTTGTAAAATATTCCAGCCCATCTTGCCATTGATGCCCTTTCAATTACAGGATCAATGCTTTTGCTGTTTATAAAAACAAGAGGATACTTTAATTCAAATGAAAAATCTATGGATTCACCTTCCATTATTGCTATTATTTCCGAGAGAGGTAATGTTTCATGCTCCTTTGAAAGTTCCACAACAAACATCAATTACATCCAGGATAAAGAACAGACAACAAAATTATCCTCAATCCTGACGAAATTTTTACACTTTTTACACTCCTTTACAGGTATTATATCATTGTACAGAGGACAAAAAACCTCATTATCTTTAATTTCCCTGTACTTCGGTGCAATTACATCCGGGCTCTTTCCTCTTTCCATCTTCAACACCGGTATAAATAAGAAATACGTATTACATAAATTTTTTCTTCATAATCCTTTCAGCATTTTTAATCGTTTGCTCTATAATGAGAACAGTTGTGACACTTCCAACACCACCCGGAACTGGAGTTATCATAGAGACCTTATCCTTCAGTCTGTCAAAATCCGCGTCACCAACTATTCTATTTTCGACACTGTTTATGCCAACATCTATTACAACGGATTTCTCTGTTACCATGTTTTCTTTCAGGAAGAATGGTTTACCAACAGCAACAACTATTATGTCCGAATCCCTTGTTTCATTCTCAATGTTTAAAGTTTTGCTATGACAGATTTTTACAGTTGCATCCCTGTTCAGGAATAGCATGGCAAGCGGTTTTCCAACAACAGGGGTTCTGTTTATTATACAAACCCTTTTACCCTTCAGATCAATACCAATTTCCTCAATGATCCTTATAACAGCCCTTGGGGTTGATGGCACATGATCCTCATTCCCAAGCATTAGGAGACCAAGGTTCAAAGGATTCTGACCATCTGCATCCTTCTCTGGATCTATGTTCATAAGTATTTTTGTTTTATCCAGATGCTTTGGTAAGGGCATTTCTACCATTATACCATGAACATTTTCATCCGCTGATAATTTTTTTAGTAAATCTATTATTTCATTCTCACTTGAATTTTCAGGCAGAGTGTGAATGTATCCGTCCATTCCAAGGCTCTTTAACTTTTTTATTTTTGAATTTGCGTATATCCTTGATGCCTCATCATTACCAACAAGGATTGTGTGCAATGTTACCTTTTTACCATACTTTTTCTCAAAATCCCTTGCCCTGTTTGAAAGATCTCTTTCAATCTTTGAAGCTATCTCCCTACCATTTATTATCATATTTCATGGCATGCATTTTCAATATTTTATTTTTGCATATTTTTTATTCTTTCAATAAGTACCTTTACGGCAATGTTTTCACTGTCCATGCTAAGTATTCTCTCACATATTTCAAGTGCCTTTGAATAATTTCCCTTACCAAATTCATCAATTGCTGTTGAGAAAAGTGTTTTGAAATCCTCACTTCTTTTCATTTTAACCCTTTCCTCAAGCGATTTAATGAAACTCTGAAGATCATCGTATTTTTCAGGTATTTCTAAATTTTCCCCAAGTGCATCAAGCAATTCACTTGCCCTATTTTTCAATTCCCTGATTTTCTGATCCATCTCAATGGATTCAAGATTTTTTAAAATATCTCTTGCTTCAAAATCACCCGGATATTTTTCAATTATCATCTTTAATTTTTCTCTTGCCTCATCGAACCTCTTTTCTTCAATTAAAATTTTTGCCATTAATTTTAATGCACTTAAATCCTCAATTCCCTCTATCATTTTTTTGGCATTCTCATATTCCTTTGTTTCAAAAAATATCTCCGCCTTCATGATTTTTGCATCCTTATTGTTTTTATCAAGTTCTAGAACAATATCAAGACATTTGTTTGCATCATCAACGTTCCCCTTTTCATGGTATATTTTTGCCTTTGTTATCCATAGTTGAGGATCCTTTTTATCAATTTCAATAGCCCTATTTATTTCCAGCAATGCCTCATCCAATCTTTTTAACAACAAAAGAAAATTTGAAAATTCATAATGTGCAACTTTGTTTTTCGGATCTATTTCAATTGCTTTCAAATATGCCTTTTCACCATCACCGTATTTGCCCATTCCTGAAAGAATTTTTCCAAGCAAGAGCCAGGGTTCATAAATTTCGGGTGATATTGATATTGCCTTAAGAACTGTATCAAGTGCCTCATCAAACTTTTTAATTTCAAAAAGTATCTTTGATTTAAGCAATAAACCATCAGCAGTTTCCTTTATTTTTAATGCATTCTCAACATATTCCATGGCCTTTTCATAGTTACCAGATTTAAGAAATTCCTGGGACCATTTAATGTTACTTTCAATTTCACCAACACTTGGTAAAAATGTACCCTTTTCCTTTTCCCTTTCAATTCCAACATCGTAATCCTCAAGCATCTTTCTGAAACCCTCGCCGTTGACAAGTAAAATATCATGCTTTGTTCCGAAAACGATCGCATCGGAATCGAACAATCCTGTTGTAACAACAACCCATTTTATATCCTTGGCGTTTAAATCCACAAGATCCCTCAGGTCCCTTTCATTGATTTTATCCCTCCTAACGAATATGAAAAGGTACCGTTCCTCCCCGGGTAAATTTGAAATGGAATCAACAGCAACAACGTTTTCCCTGGAAACTGTGTTTGTAATCTTCAGACCCATGGCTGTAACCAATTCATTACATATGTTTGTGAATTCCTTTATATCCAACGATTCAAGATTTTCCATCATTATTTTTAATTACTTTCACAATATTATATTTTGCTATTCTCAAATCTCATGTGAAATTATTAGTATATCTATTCTCCTTCCCATTGAAGGGTTCCTTTTAACTGCTATTGAATAATTGATTGAACTTAAAGCATCCAGGTGAAATTTTATATCATTCTCTAAAATATTTCCATTGAACATTATTGTGTAATGCGCTGCATTTTTTTGAAGCCATGGTGATTCCAGTGCTTCATTTATTGCATCCCGAAGCTTGTCCATTCTATCTATGGATCCCATTCCAACACCCAGTCTGCCTTTGAATTTTTCAATACCATTTTTATCAACACTCTCTGAAAAATTTTTTATGAAAAATTTTACCATTTCAGCCTGAACATTGAATATGTATTTCAAAGGAACATTTGGGAAATATTTAACAAGGTAATCATTTTCAAAGAGAATGAAAGATTTGTAAAGTTCCTTTATTTTATCTATTGAATTTTTTGCCCTTTCCTTTCTTATTATACTCTCGGAACCAAATGGATAAAAAAATATTCCCAATGAATTTTTGTGGAATTTTTTGCATATTTTACCGTATATGTTTGAAAGGGATGTGCCCATCCTTCCACCAAGACCAGCTATGAAATAAATGATGTCATAATCATTTTCAATAGTTTTAATGAGTAAATCGGCCTGTTCTGTCAATACCTCATTACCTTCGAGAACTGATGCATCTTTCCAGGAAAAATAGATAACATCTTTTTCATAGGAATCATCCACAATAACCTTTTTAAAATTTTCAATATCAATGTATCTAACAATATTTTTTCCAAGACCACCAAGACCAAAGATTGCACCAGAAAGCATTCACTTTTCCTCCCCCTGAGAAAATATCTTTTCGTAAAGCTTTTTGGGATCCTCCACATCAACAGTTTCTTTTGACATTAAAATCTTTTTTATGTTATCCTTCCTGAACATCCATAGATGTATTCTCCATTGTCTGCCTTTCAAAAGATTAACCTCATAGGATTCTGTTTTAAGAACTCCGCACTCCTCAAGGTAATAAAAAATATCCCTGTCAATTGGTGTCAAAATATTATCAACAAGAAAATCATCAAAACCAAAAAAACCAAGTATATAGTCAGTAAGAGAATAAATATCTGCTTTGTTCATTCCCTTAACTGAAAGTATTTTGTTCAAAACCTGAAAAAGTGTATCCCTGGTGATTATTTCCAAATCTTTCACTTTTGAACAGTAATAACATTACAATATAAAATTTTGCGAAACTACTGGTTTTGTTAGTTTAAATATATTCAAAAAACTTTATGAATTTTTAAAATAAAACTAACTTTATCCGCTATTTCAATATTCTAAAAC
>JAVRLI010000020.1:0-11688 GCA_031961525.1 Thermoplasmatota archaeon
GTATGATATTGTGATCATTAATTTTTTACCCTGCATGGATCTTAATATGTAAAGAAGTGAACCGAAGAACTGTGCATTTCCATTTTCAGCATGATCAATTATTATTACAACTTTTCTAAAATCTGAAAGTATTTTAAGATCATTCACAAAGGATTCTATTGTGAATTCACCCTTTTCAATGAGAATATCTCTAAGATTGAATCTCTGGGATAATGATTTTTCCATTTCATCCTTAATTTTTTTAAACATATCTATTGTGTTATATGTGCAAATCAAATCGTATGTAACGAATACTCTTATGGAATCATTGATGTATTTTGTAAAGAAAGTTCTTAGCAAAATTGATTTTCCAGACCCATCCATTCCTTCAACTAGAACAAGCCTTGGATTTTCCCTTTCAAGTGAATCGTAAATGTTTCTTAACTGTATCATTTCCTTTATTTCCATATACCATCATCCTTCAAATGTTGTATGCATAAACCATCAATACAATTGATACTATTAGTATAATAATGTAAATAAAAAGATTCCATCTTAAAACTTTTGATCCATCAAGTGGAGGTATGGGCAGAAGATTGAAGAATGCAAGGAATGCATTTACAAAGATAATAAATCCAACAATTGAAAAACCTGAAAAGGGAATAAGTAAAACTGATAGGACCAAATTTGTTGCCGGTCCGGCAATTGAGATTTTCCCATATGAATCCCTATCAACATAACCGTATATGTTCACAGCGCCTGGAGCTGCAAAAACGAAGCCAAAGAATGAAAAAATTAAACCAAGTAAAAGGCCCAAGTTCCACCTTCTGTAAAATGCAGGGTAACCCATTCTCATTGATACGATCTTATGCCCAAGTTCATGGAAGAAAAATCCAGTAATAACTGCCAGGAAACTTGGAATGAGGAAATAGATGAAATTTCCAGGGTAAAATATTATATGGGAAAAGGCGAGATCAAAGGATATTGTTAGAACGATTATTGATATTGCATAATCCTCTATTTCAAATCTTGTGAACATTTCAATCACTTCATATATTTTTCATAATTCTTCAGAGCAAGTGTTTTAAAAATATCCTCCGCCTTACTTTTTGATACTTCATTTTTTGAAACAATGTAGTATGAAAGATGCATGATTCCCACAAGAAAAACTAAATTCTCAACCATAAGTTTATTTTCAAATTCCTCTATTTTTGCATCCTTTCCATTCAAATAATTGAAAACAGGTCCGAATATCTGAAAGGTTACTGGATTGACGTTCTGTCTTTCATAAACATTTTTAATCCTGAGCCATAGATCCTTGAATTTTTCAAAATTCCTATTCAATAAATGGGCAAACATCAGGTTTGATGCAGGGAGAACAATTTTTGTTATATCACCAGCTTTAAATGCACTTTCAAATGAATTCTCAAGAATATTTATTGCATCCTTCTCATTTCTGTAAAGCTTTATTAGACCAACATAGGGGCCTGCAAGAATCTTTCCATTTTCTTCCGAAATTTTCATTACTTTTTCATAACTTTTCATAATTTCATCAATGTTTATATCCACACCCATTCTGGTCCATATGGAACTTATTTTTATTTTGTAGAGATTGTAATAGAAAATCGATCCAATCTTTTCGGATATCTTTATTGCCTCATTTATGTATTCTATTGCTTTGTGGAAATTTCCCGAATAAATATAGAAATCTGAAAGGAAAGAATAAAGTGTGTGCCTTACCTCTATTTCATTCTTATATTCTGAAATTTTTGTTGCAATTTCAATTTCCCTCAAGGATTCTGAAACCCTACCGAGCCAGAAATATGTATCGGCAATATTGTAATGAAGAACAATCAATAGGGAATCGTTACCGGAAAGACCGGCAAATTTTATTGCTTCATTATAGTAATGAAAACCATTCTCAACATCTGTGTTAACTTCAATCAATGCAAGATTATTGTATATTCTTGCAATCCCCTCATAATAGGATATCTTTCTGTAAGATTCAAGTGCCTTTACATAATTTTCTTTTGCAGAATCATACCTTTGTTCATAGTAATGAATATTCCCAATCTCCCTTAAAACATCACCAATTAATTCATCCTTTCCGGTTCTCTGTGCAATTTTCAAAAGTTTTTCAAAAATTTCAAGGGCATCCTTTAAATAGAATCTTTTTGAAATTATGTATGCCCTTATGAATTCTTTATGAAAATCATTTTCATCATTATTTTTTATACCAGATATTATTTCTTCAGCTTTAGAAAATTCACCCATATATGCCAAGGTATATGCTTTGTATATCTTTGCTGAATCATTATCAAGTGAATCAAAAATGGATAATGCCTTTGAAAATTCTGAAATTTTCAGGTAACATATACCTTTAAGTAAAAGTGCATTATCATTTAAAGGAACAATACTGGAAAGCATATCAAGGAATTCAAGACCCTTTTTGTAATTGTAGGAATTTGCGTATTCTATTGCAGCATTCAGAAGATATTTTTCTGCTTTGTCTTTTATCCCTGCCCTGTAATAATGCATTGCGCTCATTATGTTATCCTTTCCCTCATAATATTCTGCAATTTTTAAATGCATTCTATTTTTAATTTCATTCTCAACATAATTGTTGTAAACAATAACCTGAAAATCTTCATCTATGAATGAAAAGTTGTTTGGATCCCTTTCAACAATCAATCCTTCACTTATCAATCTATCAATGGCATCAACAAGAAGGTATTCATTCATCCCAGTTATTTCTTCAATGTCATGTAAAGAAAATTTTCTTCCTATTATTGAGAGAATTTTTAGAACATAAAATGTATTATTATCCATTTTTTTTAATTTTTCGGCGATGAAACTTTTTTTATCCATTGTATCCATGGGAAAATTGAGATCACTACCAACCCAGTAACCGTTAAAATCAATGTAACATTTATCCTTAAGTGCTGAAACAAGTCTGGTTAGTTTTCTTATATTTCCTCCCGTTAATTCATGAATCCTTTCCATGACATAGTCTGGTATATTGTAACCCATATTCTCAAGAATTTTCTTCTCCTCATTCATTGTAAGTTCATGCATTTTTATTCTTTTGAAATTTTCATCAAGATATATCCCAAGCTTTAGAATAAAATCCTCAACATAATCATTTCTTTTATCTGTGTTGTATGTAAGAACAATCATTATTCTTTTTTTCTTCAAACTCATGCACATGTATGTAATTGCTTTAAGTAAATCCTCACTTGCATTTTCAATGTTTTCAATTAAAATTATAATTTTTCTGTAATCTGAAATTGTATCCAATAGTTTTGTAAGATATTCCAGTGTTATCTTTTCGCCAATCCTTTCTGAAAAAATGCTAATAAGGTTATCCTTTCCCATTAAAAAATTCTTCTGGATCTGTGAATATAAAATAGAAAGGAATTTTTCTAAATCATTGTTTTCCTCACAGTTAAATAATATAATTGAATTTTTATCAGCACGATCCATAAAAGTTTTCAATACTGTACTTTTTCCTGAACCTTCACTACCTTCAAACAAAATAACCTTAAGACCATCGAAATCGACAGTCTTCGAAATATTTTCAAGTTGGTAAATTTCATGAAATTCCATTCAGAAAGAAAAGTAATTTTTCATATTTAACATCATCGGAGAAAATGAAAAATATTTATTTGATTACATCCACCCCCTTTGCGGCCCTAAGTTCCTCTTCTGTTATTTTTCCAAGTATCTGTTTTGATTTCACACCTGTGGCAACGATCATTATGTTTACCTTTCCTTCATATTCTGGATCTATGGCAGCTCCCCATATGATTCTTGCCTTGTCCCCTACCCTTTTGTGTATTTCTTCAACCACTCCCTGTGCCTCTGATACTGTCATTTCTGGACCACCTATAATGTGTATAAGAACACCTGTGGCCGTTGATATATCAACCTCAAGCAGTGGTGAATTTATTGCATCATTCAATGCCTCCTGAACGCGTTCCTCTCCAGGTGATTCACTTTCACCAACGCCTATCATTGCCACACCGCCATCCTTCATTATTGTTCTCAAATCATTGAAATCCAGGTTCACAAGACCAGGTTTTGTGATCATTTCCGTAAGTCCCTTTATTGCCCTCATTAAAACTGTATCCGCTACCTTGAATGCATCGTTAAGGGGCATTCTGGGAACTATTTGAAGAAGTTTATCGTTTGGTATTGTTATAACTGTATCGGCATTTTCCCTGAGTTTATCAAGTCCATAGAGAGCATTCTCCATCCTTACCCTTCCCTCAGAACTGAAGGGTAATGTACAAACAGCAATCGTAAGTGCACCGTTTTCCTTTGCAATTTTTGCAACGAATGGAGCTGCACCTGTTCCTGTACCACCACCGAGACCGCAGGTAATGAAAACAATGTCGGCACCCTGTAGAACTTCCTTTATTTTATCCTCAGCTTCCCTTGCGGCCTCCTCTCCAATCTGGGGTATTGCTCCCGCTCCAAGACCTCTTGTTGTTCTCTTTCCAAGAAGTATCTTCTTCTGGGCTTTTGTAAGGAGAAGATGCTGGGCATCGGTGTTAGCCGCTATTAACTCCGCACCCACTATGCCCTCCTCCATGATCCTTGTTATTGTGTTTGAACCGCCACCACCGCAACCAATGATCTTTATGTTTGTTTTAAGTGATTTAAGTATTTCTTCAAGTTCCTTGTCCTCCTCACTTACAACTGGTGGAGGAGAGGGATTTACAGGCATTTGATTGGCAGAATATCTGCTTATTGCATCCCTAATCAATGATTTCATCATCAATCACCAATATCTTAATTCATTTTCTTATATATAAAATGTTCCAATTTCCACTGGAAAAATTTTATTACCGCGATACTAATCTTTAACCATGGTTGATCAGAGGAAAGAGGATATAATTCTAGCCTATTTTTACAAAATGCTTAACGATTTGAAGAAAATTGTTGAGAAGGAGAAGATTGAAAAGAGTGAAGTTGAAAATTTAATAAAAAACTATGAGAGAAAATTGAAAAGGATTGAAAATTATGGTATTGATGGAAGAACGCCAGATTTTGTTGTGAAATATGGTGAATCCTATGTTATAAATGAAGAAAAGCCTGAGAAATGCTTCATTGTATTTGAGCAGATACTGAATAGGGGTGGAAAGGGTTTATGCATAACAAGAACAAGCCCGGAAAGCATAGAAATTTTCAACAGGAATGAAAATATAGAATATATATGGTTAACAAAGATGGGTATGGTAAAGAATGAAAGGTTTCAGACATTTTCTCCAACAGATCTTTCAAAAATAGCGAGCAGGATCAGCGATTTTGTCAAGGATAATGGAAAAAATAAATCCATAGTTCTTTTTGAAGGTGTTGAATTTTTGATAACAAACAATTCATTCAATGAAGTGATAAGAATGCTATCAACGGTCAAGGACATAGTTCAATCCAGCAGGGGAGTATTTCTTATATCAATGAACATGAACACATTAAAAGAGGAGGAGAAAAATATTATAAAAAGGGAGTTCCCAAATCAGTTTTCCTTCTGAGTATTTTCAACAATTTCTATTTTAGCGGGTGTAGGTAGCTTCATTATTGCCTTCCTCAAACTTTCCTTTGCCTGATCCAAATAGTTTGCATCAACCCTGACGAACATTATTACATCACCTGCATGTACCCTTGCTGCCGTGCCAACGGGTTTGCCGAATGCCATGCTCATTCCGCTTGATATCCTGTCCGCCCCTGCACCTGTTGCCATCTTATGTTCTCTGAGAACATGGTGCGGATAAACCCTTATTTTAAGGTAGTAATTGTTTGTTCCAATTGCTGTCAGAAGGAATTTGTTTGCAGCAACCCTTGCAGCCTCCAGTGCTGTGTGCCTTATCTGACAATCCTCAAGCGCAACCAATTTGAGGGTGTACTGGAACCTGTCCTGATTCTTAAGATCACCATGCTCGAACTCGTGTATCCTTGGCTGCGGTATACCAGC
This sequence comes from Thermoplasmatota archaeon, assembly GCA_031961525.1. Lineage (GTDB taxonomy): Archaea > Thermoplasmatota > Thermoplasmata > Thermoplasmatales > ARK-15 > JAVRLH01. The sequence continues at coordinate 5,954 of JAVRLI010000020.1, forward strand.
TATGTATTCCTTTCTCGTATATGCCGGTCCTGTAATCTTCCTGTACATCCTTCCAGGTTTCCTTACCATCTCCTTACACCTACCAGTATCTAACCATCAATACGTTTTGGTTTTTAATCCTTTCGAATTTTTTATTCCTTCAAAGGTACAAAGTAAAGTGTTGAGGCATCCACTTTTTCCAAAGGAACATCCTTGAATTTTGGCTTTATTCTCATACCTATTTTTACATCCTTCCTGTCTATGTTGTATTCACCCGGTTCATCAACAACAAGGACACTTGTTAACTTTGAATATGAATTATCGTATCCCTCAACCTCAACGTTAATCAAAGTTATTGGCAATTTATCAAGAAAGCTTTCGCCTGCAAAGTATGTTGTTGTAAATGTATAAACTCTGAAGACAGCATCCGTCAGATCAACCCATTCATGTATCTCGGCCATACATTCCGGGCAATCGGCCCGTGGTGGAAGGAAAAGAAGATCCTTTCCATTCTTATGCTTTTCCCTGTTCCTGCATACCGTTCCATAGAGTCTTTTGTTCGCAAGTCCTATGAAGTATGGTGAAACCTTACCGAATGAATGCTTGTATAATATATGGTAGGGCTGTTCAACAACAAGAGGAGTTTTATTTTCTTCAGCCATGATCACCACCCCCTTCCTAAAATGAAAACTGTAACATCGCTTCCCGTTCCTGCATGGCTGTGTGCAAGTCCCTTTCTTGCATTTTTCACCTGCAGTTTATCACTCCTATAGAATTTTTCAATTTTTCCCTGTAACTGCCACATTACGCTCACCGCCTGCATTATTCCTGTTGCACCAACAGCATGCATACAGCCGATTAAACCACCGGAGGGATTCACATGTATTCTGTTTGCGAGTTTTGGATTTATTTCCTTGAAAACACCATTTTCATCATCGAATGGTGCTGAATCTATCAACTTTCCACCCTCTCCATACCTTGCAAATCCAAGATCCTCGTATGTTTGTAGTTCGGATGATGTATATGCATCGTGTAGTTCAACAACATCTATTTCCTCAAGAGGATTTGTTATACCTGCCATTTTGTATGCAACCTTTGCAGCCTTTCTTCCTGCCCTGAAGGAATGTAAACCTGGATAGACCATGTCCTCATACCATTCAGGTTTTTCATGGGGTAATAAAAGATCCTCTTTTATGAGACCACCAACAGTTGTTGGTCTATCCGATGGTCTCATTGTATCTGTTCCATTTCCCACACCCTCTATAATAACAGGCGTTTTTGTTAATTCCCTTGCTATGGATTCTTCAGCAAGCAATGCAACTGCAGCACCATCACTCATAAGACAGCAATCCAGCCTTTTCAAAGGTGTTGCAATAGGATCGGACTTTAGAACATCGTATATTGTTATGAACCCTGAAGTATGCTTTGTTGCATATGGATTGTTTGCATTTGTCTGTGCAAAATAGTTGTACTGAGCATTGTTTCTATTTTTTACAGCAACCTTTGCAAGCTGTTTTTCCGTAATGCCAAATTCGTACATATACCTCTGTGCCATCATTGCGTAATATGCTGTGTAAAAACCACCAACAGGAAAATCAAAATCTGTATCAGATGCCATGGCAATGAACTCATTCCCTTTACTTGTTGAAACCTCAGACATCTTTTCAAAACCCATAACAAGAACAACGCTTGCATCACCGGACTTAATCATTTCATAACCTGTTTTCAGACCCAAACCGCCTGTTGCACCACCACCCTCAACCCTTACACTCTGCTGTGGATTCAACCCAAGGTAATCCCTTATTATTGCACCGAAAAGTAGCTGTTTTTCAAAATGGTCAGAGAAATAACTGACTACTGTGCCATCTATCATTTTTTTCACATCAAGCGGATCAATTCTAAGATCGTTCTCAAACAGTGTCATCCTGGCGGCTTCCATAACGAGCTCTTCCTGCGTTGCATCTTTTCTAGCTTTTGCGAACCTTGTCATTCCTCCAGCAACCATCGCAACCCTGTTTCCCATTCAATCAACCTCCTTTTACCTTAAAACTTCCTTTGCTATTATATACTTTTGAATTTCACTTGTCCCCTCCCCTATTTCAAGCAACTTTGCATCCCTCATGTATCTTTCAATACCAAAGTCCCTGAAGTAACCATAACCACCATAAATCTGTATTGCAAACCTTCCAGCATCCACAGCAACCTGACTGGCAAAAAGCTTTGCCATGGAAATTTCCTTTCTGCAATTCTCACCATGATCCTTCATCATTGCAGCATTGTAAACAAGCAACCTTGCTGCCTGAATGTTTGTTGCAAGGTCAGCAATATAGAACTGTATTCCTTCAAATTCGGATAGAAGTGATCCAAATGCCCTCCTCTGTTTCACATATTCAACAATTTTATCAAGGGATGCCTGGGCAAGCCCAACACCTATTGCCGCTATTGCAATCCTTCCTCCATCAAGTATCTCCTTCACCTGTTTGAATCCCTCTCCGGGTTTACCAATAACATTATCCTTGCTTACCTCAACATTGTTGAAGAATATTTCTGCTGTATCCGATCCCCTTACGCCCATTTTTCCCTCAAGCTTATTTCTTTCAAGACCTGGTGAATCACCCTCAACAAGGAATGCTGTATAGCCTTCATCACCATTTGCAACAACAACAATGTACTTTGCACTTTTTCCATGTGTTATGAATATTTTTGATCCATTTATAATGTAACTATTGTTTCTTTTTACATAATTTGTTTTCATGTTCCTCGCATCTGAACCTGATGTTGTTTCGGTAAGAGCCCATGCTATTGGCTTATATGATTGCAAAGTGTCATTTATTACCCTATCCTTCAAATCCTTTGAACCAAAAAGGAACACATGGTTCATTCCAAGGCTGTTATGTGCTTCAAGGCTCAATCCAACACCGCCTGAATATTTGCTAATTGTTTCAATAACCATTGCATAGGTAAGGTTATCAAGGGAAAGCCCTCCATATTCCTGGGAGATGAGAAGGGATAAAAGGCCATGTTTTCCCATGTCCCTGTAAAGTTCTTCCGGAATATGATCATCCCTGTCAATATCCTTTGCGATTGGTTCTATCTTCAATTTTGCAAATTCCTCAATGTTCTTTAACAACAATTTTTTTTCTTCAGTAAGATCAATGATCAAAATGATCACCCTCATTGAAAGAATTTTTAATAACTGAATAATCTTTCATATAATTTTTGATATTGGAAAAATTCTTTATAAAATTTTCGAAGGAAAGTTTTTTATTTTAATATATTCTGGCTTGATTGTGTCAAAGGCAGTATACCTTGGTAAGGCTGAAATAGGCTGGTGCGATAACTGTAATGTACCTGTTCTCAGTGATGAGTGTGGAATATGTCATTCAATACCAAGAACGGTAAAATCAACCCCGCCCGGCGATTTTAGATTTGCTTTGAAAGGAGATCTTGCTCTTCTTGATAGTGCTTTTTCCCATATTTTAAATAAAAAATTTTCAGAAATTTTTTCAGGTCATCTTATCCTTCTTAACAGAATACCTGGCATTGAGAGGAGTGAGGAAATAATAGTATCAGGTTATGTTATTTCAACAGTAATTTATGAAATTAATGGACCATACATTGTTCTCAGACCTGAATTGTTTGGGATAGCAAAGGAATATTTGAAGGATATTTTTGTTTATGCCGATTGCGGTGCGGTTGAATCCATAAAGAATGGAAATAATCTTATGGTTCCTGGCATTCTGAAAATTGGTAAAGATGCCATCAAGAATGAATACGTTTTTGTTCTTGATTGCAGGGGTGAATTGATAGGTACAGGTATATTGAAAATTGATAGTCTTGATAAAAAGAATGGTGTTGGAGTAAAAATGAAACACATTTATGATCCTTCAATAAAAATTAATATGAAAAGATCCACAATAGACATGGCTCTGGATGCTAATAGAAATTACATGGACAAATTGGAGAAAAGAGCAATTGAAATCTTAAGTGGATTGAAGAACAATGAAATTGCAGTTTCATTCAGCGGTGGTAAGGATAGTCTTGTGGCATTGCACTTGGCAATAAAAAGTGGTTTAAAGTTCAAAACATTATTTTTGAACACAGGTATAGAATTCCCAGAAACCATTGATTACGTTAAAAATTTTTCAAAAAAATACAACCTTGATCTTGGTATAATAGATGCCGGGGATGCTTTCTTTAAGCATCTTGATCACTTTGGTCCTCCAGGCAGGGATTACAGATGGTGCTGTAAGGTTTGTAAGCTTGGTCCAACAACAAGGTACATAAGGGAACATTATGGAAACAATAAAATTTACATGATTATAGGGCAGAGAGGATATGAGAGTGAAACAAGGCATAGAAAAGGATCGATCTGGATAAACGAATGGGTTCCAAATCAGATAGGTGTTAGCCCAATACAGAACTGGAACAGCTTATCCATATGGTTGTACATATTCAAAAATAAACTTGAATACAATCCCTGGTACGATAGGGGCCTATGGAGAACAGGTTGTTATCTCTGCCCATCACAGGATCTCATGGATCTGAAAATAGTTGAGCGCCATTATGAAAATTATAAAAAATGGAATGATTACCTCGAAAATTATGCAAAAGAAAAAGGATTGCCTGAAGAATGGGTAAAGAACGGTCTGTGGAGATGGAACAACATACCAGAACATTTAAATCAAAAAAATATTAAATTTAAGAGAACTAGTCTGAAGGTATTTTATGAAAATCTTGATGATCATGTTAGAATTAAATGGAACAAGACTATTGAAGAAAAAAGAATTCTGAACATGTTAAACATTCTTCCAAAGGGTGTTTACGAATACAATAACTACCTTGTTGTAAAAAGTAAATTTAAAGAGATGGCCGAACAGATAATTTATCAGGCAGCTGAATGTGTTGGTTGTGGTGTATGCACAGGTAGATGTGATAGAAATGCTTTATTGATTATGGAAGGAAAGGTATGGGTTGATGAGGGAAAATGCATACACTGTACAAAATGTCTTGGCAAATGTCCTGCATACAATTTCAGATAAAGGGGGTATGAAATTGAACATCACAGATATAATTGAGAAGGTTGAAAAAACAGTTGGACAGCATAAAATGCCATATGAAAAGCCATGGAAAATATTGATTTCAACGGTACTATCCCAGAGAACAAGGGATGAAACAACAGAAAAGGTTTCAAGAGCACTTTTTTCAAGATACAGGACGATTGAAGAAATTTCAAATGCCGATTTAAGGGATCTTGAAAATATACTTAAGCCAATTGGATTCTACAGGGAAAAGGCAAAAAGGATTAGGGAAATTGCAAAAATTCTGGTTGAAAATTATAATGGTAATGTGCCAGAAAATAAGGAAGAACTGATGAAATTACCTGGTGTTGGAAGTAAAACTGCAAACATAGTTCTTTCAATGGGTTTTCATCAGAATTACATAGCTGTTGATACCCATGTACATAGAATATTCAACAGGCTGGGTATTGTAAAAACAAAGTACCCTGAGGAGACGGAGAAAGAACTCATGAAGATAGTACCGGAGGATTATTGGATAAGGATAAACAGTGTATTCGTTGAATTTGGAAAGAAAATATGTAAACCAATAGGACCAAAATGTTCGATCTGTCCATTACTTGAACAGTGTGAATACGGTAAAAATGTAGTTAAAAAGTAGACAAAACCATTTTATTTACTTTGTTTATACATTTTGCCAAGGTGTAAAACCATGTATGTAATACAGGAATCAAAGCT
>JAVRLI010000021.1:0-11595 GCA_031961525.1 Thermoplasmatota archaeon
ATTCCACATTGTCAACGCAGATTTCAAGATCACAATATTTGTAAATTTTCCTAACTTTTTTTATTTTCATATGGAGTTTGAAGGACAATTTTTCAAGTAATTCCAGGATATTTCCATTCACTTTTATTTCAATTTCCTCCCTTGTTTTAATTTCCCTTGAAATTCTCTTTCCCTTGTATGTTAAACATGTACCACTTTTTGAAAAGCGAACTCTTAAGGATTCATCGTTCTCCTTAAAATCCCTGCAGGGATGTGTGAAATAATAATCCTCCTGTTCTTCCTCACCAATGAATTCAGCATTCAATTTTTCAATTTTCTCAATTATTTTATTCATATCATCTATCCTTGCCTTTATCTCAACTTCCATTGAACAAAAAATGTTTTATTATGATATATATTTTGTGAAAATGTTGAGAAAATCTTATAAAAGAAAAAACAATAGGGTGGATAGGGCGCATGGCCTAGCTAGGATATGGCGGCAGCCTCCTAAGCTGTAGATCGGGGGTTCAAATCCCCCTGCGCCCGCTGTTATGTACAAAGTTTTTGAACATACTGCTGATGTTGGAATTGAAGTTGAGTCCGATTCACTCGAACATGCATTTGAGGAAGCTGCTCTCGGCATGTTTGATATAATGGTTGATGTCAAAAGTGTTGATTGTGTTGAAAAGAAGGTTGTTGAGATTGATGCAAAAGATCTTGATTCCCTTCTAGTAAAATTTCTTTCAGAATTGTTGTATCTACTTGACTCTGAAAATTTTGTAATATGCGATGTTTACGTTAAATTATATGGTAATAAATTGATTGCAGAATTAAAGGGGGAAAGTTATTCAAGGAATAAACATGGATCAAAGGCAGTTATCAAGGCGGTTACCTATCACATGCTGAACGTTGACCCTTCAGGAAAAATAAGGGTTCTTTTTGATATTTAAATTGAGGAAACGCCGATCAGTGTATAAATTTTTGATTCATTTGTTTTATGATCCTCAACCTTTATAGTTTCAATTCCCAGACCAGCCTTTTCATAAATGCTCAGAAGATCATCAAGCGAAAGGAAATTTGCGAATTTGTAAAATCCCTTTGGATTTTTCATTAAATCAGAAACATACTCGCTGTTTTTATCCAAAATAACGGATACAACTTTTCTTGAAATTCTCTTTGCCTCAAAAAGCGCATCAACAGGTTTTTCCAGAAAACACAATGTTACCATAAAAAGTGAAAAATCGAAGGATTTATCCATGAATGGTGTTCTGTATGCATCACCAAGTATAACCTCAATACCCCTTGATTTTGCTATTTTCAACATATTTAATGAATAATCAAGACCATATTCTATTTTCAAAGGTAAAGAAAATCTACCTGTACCAATTCCTATTTCAATACCTTTTCCTGAGGGAAGAATGGATTTTAAAAATTCAATTTCCTCATTATATTCATTTTTATGGAATTCATACCATTTATCATAATTGTGCCAGTTTTCATCGAAGTATTTTCTTGCATCAAACATATATATTTATCAATAAAATGAACTAATAAATCTTATCCTGTTCAAAATTTAAAGCAATGATACAATCATGGAAAGTTAAATAAAATTGAAAATAATACATGGAATTATGAAAATCCTGGATATTAAAACAAAGGTTGTTTCAATACCTCTTAAAAAAAGGTTCACAATCGCAACGGGCTCATCTGAATCTTCAAATAATATAATTCTTGAGATCATTACGGATGAAGAAACAGGTATTGGTGAGGCATCACCATCATTGCATGTGCTCGGAGAAACACCTGACCATGTCTTAAGCACTATTGAACTGTTCAAAAAGCATCTAATAAATAAAGATCCCTTTGAAATGAATGAAATTCTGAAAAAGATGGATGAAATCATTGTCAGAAATGAAAGTTCCAAGGCCGCGATAGACTTTGCCCTTTACGATATTTATGGAAAAATTTCAAAAAGACCTGTTGTGAATTTAATTGGTGGGAATAGATTTTCCATGATGACAGATATAACAATAGGAATAGAGGATTATGATGAAACTATTTCCGATGCAATAAACTATGTAAAAATGGGTTTCAAAGCATTGAAGGTAAAGGTTGGATTGAATCCTGAAAAGGATTATGAAAGGTTGCGCGGTATAAGGGAAAACGTTGGTGAAAATATTCAGATAAGGGTTGATGCAAACCAGGGATTCACATTCAGCCAGGCAAGGTGGTTTTTGAACAAAATAAAGGATCTGAACATAGAATTCATAGAACAGCCTTTACCTGAATGGGATCTTGTTAAGATTTCAGATTTAAGAAGGATGAGCAGCATACCCATAATGCTTGACGAAAGTGTGAAAAACATAAGGGATCTTAAAAGGGCAATTGATGAAGGCGCATGTGATCTTATAAACATAAAGCTAATGAAAACTGGAGGTATAAAAAGAGCCCTGTCCATGGCGGATTTTTCACTTTCAAACGGCATAGATTTCATGGTGGGTTGTATGAGCGAATCACCCATTGGAATATCCGCGGCCATGCATTTTTCTCTTGCCTCCGGAGCAAAATACATTGATCTTGACTGCCATTTACTCCAATCAAAGAACATTGCAAAGCATGGCTTAAGGACAGAAAATGGCATAAACTACATTGAAGAAAGACCGGGTCTTGGTGTTTCCCTCATAGAAAACATTTTTGTATAAATTATATTATCAATGGTTGTATGGATATTGTTGTTGGCATAACCGGTGCATCAGGAACGATTTACGCAATAAGGTTGCTTGAAAAACTTAAGGAAAATGTTTTCCTTATTGTTTCAGAAAATGCAAAAAAGATATTAAAGTATGAAAATTCAATGGATTACATGGAACTATCAAAGTATGTTAAAAAAATATATGAGGACAATGATATATCAAGTCCATTAGCATCTGGAAGTTTTCATTTTGATGCAATGGTTGTTGTTCCAGCATCCATGAATACAGTTTCAAAAATTGCCTGCGGTATTTCTGATACTTTGATAACAAGGGTTGCAAGCATCGCTCTCAAAGAAAGAAGAAAAATTATAATTGTTCCAAGGGAAATGCCCCTCTCATCAATACATCTTGAAAATTTGAAAAAGCTCTCCGATTCAGGAGCAATTATAATGCCAGCATCACCGGGTTTCTATCTTAAGCCAAAAAGTATTGATGATATTGTTGATTTTGTTGTTTATAGAATTATAGATAGTCTTGGAATAAATATGGAGCATAAAAGATGGCAGGGATTTACATTTTAGACACATCAGCAATTATATCCGGAAAAAATTTACCTTACGATGCTGAATATTATGTTCCGGAATCGGTCTTGAATGAAATAAGGTACAGGGATAATTTATCATTTTTCCTTGAAAACCTTAAAGTTCATAATCCATGTAAAGAAAGCATTGAAAAAGCTATAGAATTTGCAAACAAAACAGGAGATATACACAAATTATCAAAGACCGATCTTGATATTATAGCACTTGCAATTGAAATAAATGGTATTGTTATAACGGATGATTATGCAATACAGAATGTTTTAAAATATATTGGTTTAAAATTTTCAGGTTTATCACAGAGGGAAATTTCAAAAATTTTTCAATGGAAATACAGGTGCACAGGCTGTATGAGATATTATGAAAAATATTATGAATCCTGCCCTGTATGCGGTTCAAAGCTTAAACTTGTAAAAAAACATTTATAATGATGTTTTCTCTCACGTAACATGGGTAGGTGGCAGAGTGGCGATGCGCGAGACTGCAGATCTCGTTTATTGGGGTTCGATTCCCCACCTACCCTCTCTGTATTTCCAGCAATGTTCTGTAAATGAAATAGTAAACATAGTTTTCAACCATTTTCCTATCAAGGTTCTTAATCCTTTTATTTATTTTTATAAATGGGAAATCGTACTCAACATCCATAAGTATTAAAAATTGGGCTGGGGCAGTGAATTTACCCAAATTCTTTTCACTTTCAAAAAGGAGGTATCCAACAATCCTTCTTACCATATTCCAAAGAAAGCTCTCACCTATTATATCAAAAACTATGATGTTATTTTCAACATTTACATCTATTTCATATATTTTTCTAACAGGATTTCTACCATCCATTCTTGAAAATCCTGAAAAATCATGCTCACCTAAAAGGTATTTTGATTTTTCTCTAATTTCATTTATGTTCTGTTTACTGTAAGGCCAGAAATATCTGTACCACCTCTTCTTCGCCCACCTTGGATTGAAATTATCATCAACAATCGCGTATGAATGAAAATAGATTCCATGTAAATTTGAGTTTAAAATTCCAGCAATTTTTTCTGCCCTTTGATCCGTTTTTATACCTATAACATTACCCAATGCACTTACACCCCTATCTGTTCTGCTTGAACTCATGATTTTTTCTGCAATGTTAAATTTCTTTAAAACATCAATTATTGAACCTTCCACAGTTTTTTTACCAGGTTGAATTGAATACGATTCAAACATCCATCCTATGTAAGAAAATTTTAAAAGTAACATATTTGAATGAAATATTTTTATACTATTTAAGCATTGATTATAATAATGTCTTACAAAATACCAAACGAAGAGCTAATTGTTTTTATAGTTAAGAAAATTATGATGAAACAAAGGATAATATATTCCCAGAAAAAATTCCTTGAACTTGTTTTGAATGAGCTGAAATCTGCGGATAATATTTATAAACTCACAGAAAAAAGGTTGAGAAAAATTGCAATAACAAGGGCAGGGGTAAAGGTGGAAATTGAGTACAGGGAAACAAATATGGATATTGATGATTTGAAACTTTGCCCGGTTTGCGGATCAAAGTTGACAAAAATTTACAATAAAACACTTGAGAATGTTGAAGTTCCAATAGGATTGAAATGTCAAACCTGTGGATACTGGACCGGACCGAAAAAAAGAATACCTAAAAGGTATATATTCGTGTGGTGAGATGAATGATACACAGACAGGATAGAAATTTGATTGTTTGCAAGATAGAGAAGGATGAGGATGTTTTTCAGAGCATTGAAAACATTGCAAAAATATATGGAATAAATGCTGGAATAATAGTTTCGGGAATAGGCATGCTTAAAAACTTTGAAATAGGATACTTCAACGGAAAGGATTATGAAAAGAAATTCTTTGAAAAAAACCATGAACTTGTTGCAATGCATGGGAGTATAGCAAACGATGATCCAAAAATTCACATACACGTTGGTTTGGCAGGACCGGATCATTCCCTTATTGGTGGACATTTACTTGGTGGTAAAGCAGATCCTTTCGTTGAACTAACAATAATAAAAGTTTCAGGTAAATTCTCAAGGGTATACAATGAAAAGACAGGATTGAAGGAACTTAATCTATGATTCCATTTTTCTGGATAATAATACTTTTTATTCTCTCTTTTTTTGCTTATTTTTTAAAAATGCTTGATTTAAAGGGTACTTCACTCTCATTTGTTGTTGGATCCATCATAATCTATTTTTCAAACTATGAATTTCTTTTAATTCTAATACTTTTTTTTATTTTATCCACAGGCATACCAAAGTTAAAAGAAATTTCAAAGAAGAATGGCTGGGAAAAAAGGGGATGGCAGAGTGTGCTATCAAAGGGTATTGTACCTGTTATTATAGCAATCATCCCCTTATCTTACAACATAAAGATTTATCTTTACACTGTTGCTGTTGCTTCAGCCACAGCAGATACATTATCGGGTGAAATGGGAAGAATGTCCAAAAAGACTTACCTAATAACAAATTTTAAAAGGGTAAAGCCTGGAACGGACGGTGCAGTTTCAATCCTTGGAGAAATTTGGGCATTGACCGGATCCTTTTTCATATCAATTTTTTCATATCTCTTTCATAATAACATTGAATTTTTAGTTTTTACAACAATCTTCGGCTTTATCGGATCACAATTTGACAGCCTTTTCGGTGCAATATTTGAGAATAGGAATATAATGAACAAGTTTCAGGTTAATCTTCTTGCAATAGTTATAAATACAGTTTTTGCATGCATAATATTTGTATGAAGAAAATACTTTTGATAATACTCGATGGTCTTGGTGATAGACCATCGGATGAACTTAATGGAAAGACACCGCTTGAGGCTGCAATGAAGAAAAATCTGAATTATCTAGCATCAAAGGGAATGGTTGGTCTTTTGGATCCCATAGCACCAGGAATAAGACCTGGGAGCGATACAGCACATTTATCAATTCTTGGCTATGATCCATTCAGCGTTTATACGGGCAGGGGTCCTTTTGAAGCCCTTGGTCTGGGTATGGATGTGAAACCTGGAGATATTGCGTTCAGGGGTAATTTTGCAACAGTTAACGATAATATGGTTGTAATAGACAGAAGGGCTGGTAGAATAGAATCCGGTCAAAAGGAACTGGCAGAATCATTAAATATGGAAATAGATGGTGTTGAGATATTTGTAAAGGAGGGTGTAGAACATAGAGTGGGTGTTGTTTTCAGAGGTGAGAATCTTTCTCCATATGTTAGCGATGTGGATCCACATAACGAAAACGTAAAAATACATGAATCAAAACCCCTGAAGGAGGAGGCAAAGAAAACAGCAGATATTGTGAATAAATTTGTGAGAAAAAGCTATGAAATATTGAACAAACATCCTGTTAACAAAAAAAGAATAGCGGAGGGAAAATCTCCGGCAAATGTTGTACTTTTAAGGGGTGCAGGAATTGTTCCCTTACTTGAAAACTTTGGTATAAAATATGGATTAAGGGCAGGATGTATTGTTGGCGTTCCACTTATATCTGGAATCTGTAAATTGGCGGGTATTGAAACAATTCAAGTGCCCGGTGCAACAGGAACAGTCAACACCAATATGGAGAATAAGGTAAAATATGCTATTGAATCTTTGAAAAAGTATGATTTTGTTCTCTTGAACATAAAGGCAACGGACATAGCAGGCCATGATGGAAAACCTTTACTTAAAAAAGAAATAATAGAAAGGGAGGACAAGGCATTTGAACCCCTTTTGAAAATTATTGAAGATACTTTAATAATGATAACAGGTGATCATTCTACACCCTGCTCAGTTAAAGATCATACTGGTGATCCATTACCTGTCCTGATGGTTACAAAAGGTATAAGAAGGGATGGAATAGATGAATGGAACGAAACAAGTGCAAGGAATGGATCCCTCAGGATCAAGGGAAAGGATGTTATGAGTGTTCTTCTGAATTACAGCGACAGGGCGGAGAAATTCGGTGCATGATTGAATATATTGCATTAGCAATAATTTTAATTTTTTTAATTTATATTTTCATAAGAAACAAAAATGCCGTATTTTTATTGGTTTTATCAAACATTATAATCTTCATAATTGAAATTTTATACCCATATTCAATATATTCCCTCGGCTTCCACACAAACAGTATTGTTTCAATTGGATTGGTAACTGGTATATTCACCCATTACAATTACCTGCACATTCTAATTAACATGGTTGTTTTACTTTTAATTGGTTTTCCATTTGAAATGAAGATAGGTGCAAGAAGGTTTCTTTTTATTTATCTTATAACAGGCGTAATTGCTGAAATCATTTATGGTATAATAAATTACAATTCAAATATAATTTTGATTGGTGCTTCGGGATCCATATTCGGCATAATGGGTGCATTTTTGAGGCTTTACCCTGATGATGAAATAGCCATGTTTCTTGGTTTTATTTTTCTTCCAAGGGTAAAGGTGAAATATGCTGTTCTCTTTATGGTTGTAATTGAATTCCTTTCAGAATTTTTATCCATAAGCGATAATGTTGCGCATATTGTTCATCTCACAGCCTTAATCATAGGTCTTTTCATCGCACCATACTGGTTTGAATTAAAGTATGAAAAAATTGACCTTGATAGCCTTGTGAAGGATGAGAAAAGTGCTAATATGCTAAAAATGATAAAGAATGAGAAAATTCCCGAGGTTAAAAAAATGTTGATTGAAGAATTTTTGAAATATGTATGCAGGGATTTCAAAAAGGAAAAGGATCATTATATCTGTAACGGTAAAAAATTTAAATTATGAAAATTTCCAGTATTTTCTATTTTTTGCAAAATTTAATTCCGCTTCTGTTATATCCTTTATAAGCATATTCTCTTCAGAATGGGGTGTTGATAGTATTCTTAATGCTGTATCATAACCAACACCCCTTGCAGATAAGGCAAGCAGTGCGGATTTTTTATAAATTCTTATTAGGTTTGATATTCTGTAAAGTTTTTCAATGTATTCTTTTTCCTTTTCATTTTTCGGTCCGTTCTTCAAAATTGATAGCTTATCCCTTTCATATTTTCTCAGAACGGTTATTCTCACAGATCCACAATATATGCACTTAAGATCCTTTACATCCTCTACCTTCCTCGTCCAGCTTCCTTTGCAATCAAGACAGGCAAAAATAAGTTCATTTTTCATCAGCCTGTTTTTAACTGCATTCAATACCGTTGGCGTTATCCTTGTTCTTCCAACCTTTGCGTCCATATAGTCGATCAATTTTTCCATTGAACTGTCAATTTCCGTTATTTCAATCTTTATTTCTCCTTTCTTTAATTTTTGAAATATCTTTTCAGTATTTTCCAGATCCAGATAATCCCATGCAGCTTTTTTTATTGCCTCATCGAAAACATATGTATCTTTATACTGTTCCATAATCTTTTCCAGTTTTGTTTTTGATACATCGTAATCCTTTGAAACAATACCAAATTTCTTTGCCACATAAAGAAAAACATATTTAAAAAACCTTGAATATTCAATCATTGATTTAAGATCAATTTCATTATATTCCAGAAGAATATCAGAAATAAGCTTTTCGTTTGGTGGAAAATTTGATGAAATCATTATTGAATACGGTGTAACGGAGAAATTTACACTGTAACCAAGGGAATTCAACCTGTACGAAAGTATCAACGCAATTGTTTCATTTACCTTTGTTCCGAATGTATCTTCAACAATAATATCCGTATTTATTCTTGATATTCTTATTCTATTCATTCCCGCATGTTTCAATGACCACCATTGGCCTATCTTTTTCCTTGCCTCATCGTTCACATATTCGGGTATTATTCCCTTTTCCCTTAAATTTGCAACATTCTGCGCAACTCTGAAATCAACAGGTATGTCCTCTCCAAACCATCTTGGTGGTGTACCGATGTCCTCAACAGGTTCAACAAGTATTTTTCCATCCTCAATCTCAACAACCCTCCAGCTGATTCCTTTCATAACAAATATTTCCCCTTCCTCAAGTTCCGTGGATACAAAACTTTCATCCAGTGTACCAATAAACTTTGAATTTAAAATATCTATAACCCTGTAATTCTTTTCATCAGGTATCATTGATATGTTATCAATGAAATATTTCATTGCCTTATTACCCCTCTTTACGTTTTTACCATCAAATTTTATAAGTTTAATTGAATCCATAAATCTTAGGAATTCCAAGAAAAAATTATGATCAAGGTTTCTGAAGGGATAGGATTTCTTTATTGTCTCATAAATATCATTTTCATCAATGCTGTAATCGGCCCATGTCCAGGATATTATCTGGTTTGCGAGAACAACAAGTGGATTTTCCCTGACCCTTAAGTTTTCTATCCATCCCTTTCTGTATAAATCTATTATGCTTATGGCTTCTTCAAGCTCAATTGGATTTCCTGAAACAATTGATCCCCTTGATATATGACCAAGTTTGTGTCCTGATCTCCCTATTCTCTGAATTAACCTGTATACCTGTCTTGGTGAATTGAATTGAACAACATATTCAGCATGACCTATATCAATACCCAATTCAAGGGATGATGTACAGATTAAAGCTTTTAATTTTCCCTCTTTTAAGAACTGTTCATTCTGCACTCTTATTTCTTTTGAAAGTGAACCATGATGTATTCCTATTGGTAAATCTTGTTGAAGCCTGTTTATTCTCATTCCTATATCCTCTGCTGTGAACCTTGTGTTTACAAAAATAAGTGATCCCCTGTATCTATTTACAATATTTATTGTGTGCATTATTGCAGATCCATAATCCGGATCGCATAACATTTTTTCACTTTCTTCTTCATAGATTTTATCTGGTGCCTCAACCTTTACATCCATTTCCTTTACAAGGGAACTTTTTACAATTTTTATTTCCTTTCCTGGAGAAAGGAATTCGGCAATTTCCTTTTCATTTCCTACTGTAGCCGAAAGACCTATTCTCTGAATTTTTCCAGATAACCTTTCAAGCCTTTCAAGCGCAACAGCAAGCTGCCAGCCCCTTTCATCACCAACAAGCTCATGAATTTCATCAACTATAACTGTTCTAACATATTTCAGATGCTTTTTTATTTTTTTACCAGAAAGCATGATCTGTAAGGTTTCTGGTGTTGTTATAAGAAGATCTGGTGGATTTTCAGTTATTTCCCTCCTTTCACTCTCGCTTGAATCACCATGCCTTATGTTCAGATCAATGTTCATTTCCTTTGAATATTTTTCAATCCTTTCATAAAGATCCCTATTTAAAGCCCTCATGGGTGTTATGAAAAGTGCATGTATCTTTTCAGGCTTTTTTTCTGAAATTCTGTAAATAACAGGTATAACAGAGGCCTCGGTTTTTCCTGTTCCTGTTGGTGCTATAAGCAAAACATTTTCACCATTGTAAATGTCCTCATAGACCTTCATCTGATCATCAGTCATTGTTATATTGAATTTGTTGAATAGATCCAATACCTGCTGATGAATCACAGGATGTAAAAATTATGGTTATATAAAAAATTAGTGAAAATCATGGTTAAAAATTTGATTGTTTTGAAAAAATATAGCTTTCCAGAAGAATTAATAAAATAATAAAAATGAATAGAAGGATAGAAAGTAATGCTGAGTATTGATAGATGAATATGAATATTAATATTGAGGAAAGGGGTAAAAATATACTGAAGAGAACATGGTTACCTATTCTCTTTGACTTCATTTCGCTCATCAACATTCCTGTTATGGCAAATCTTATTGTTATTATTGAAACAAAAAGGAATACTAATGAAAGTAAAAGGAAAATGAAATCCTTGAAAATTAAATAGGAGATCATTGAACCTATATAAATTGGTAAGGGTATTGCATAAAATCTGTTGAAACTTCTTATTGGAATTTCCCTTGGGAAAAATATGGGCTTGAGTGATCTTGAAATCACATTTCCAGAATATTTCAGAAAATTTGGAATGATGGATGATAAAACTTTCTGTAACTTTGGAGAATATTTAACAAAAAATGGTGTTATTATGCTTGTCAAAAGAACAATTGCTCCAGTGATTGAATAAATTATATATGCATATGGTAATGCGAGACCATATGTTGTTAAATATATTCCAAGAGCCATGTTTGCAAATATAAGTGAATCCTCGCTCCTTGGAATTAATCCACTACCAATAAAAATGGAACCTTTGGATGAAAATCCAAGTATGTATGCGAAAGCTGAAACTATAAAAACTTCAGCTATAATAATCATAATTAATGAAATAAATATAACATCAGCATATTTAACAAATGAGAGGAGCGAAATGTTCATACCATAGGTTATAAAAAATATTGCTGAAAATGCATGCTTGAATGGAATTAACT
>JAVRLI010000022.1:0-11069 GCA_031961525.1 Thermoplasmatota archaeon
TAATGCAAAAAAGATAGATAACCTGGTAAATTTTTTTATCAAAAAATATAAACAAAAAAGGAAATTTTTGATGGTATCCGAAAAAGTTGAAAATCTCAACAGAGATTTTTTAAAAAATATAAAGCGTGTGGATGTGATGAGCATTTATGAAATAAACTAACAAACACTTTCGGAAGTTTTCCTGTTCATAAAAGATAAAAATCTAAGTTAAAAAATTATCCAAATAAAAGAAATTGAATTTTATAGAAATTATTACGCCCTTGCGAAATTATTAAATAATATTATTACATTCCAAACCTCATGGTTTTTGCCAGAAACCGGAGAGGTGAATCCACCCATGGCTAGTTTGGCAAAGTATTATATTCTAAGAACAATTGAAAGTTTGGTAACATATATTATAATTGTTGCAATAGTATTCTGGCTTCTATATTTCATGCCAACGGACTTTGTGAAACTTCTGCTTTTGAATCCACAGTTTACAGCTGCCCAGAAGGAATATATGATACACCTTTTCGGATTTGACAAACCTGTATGGGAAAGGTTTTTCATATATATGGCTGATGCTCTCACCTTCAACTACGGTCTTTCATTCTATTACATCCAGCCTGTAAGTGATCTTCTTGCCCAGGCTGTTCCAAGGACACTCTTCCTTTTTGGTATGGCCACAATAATATCATATATAATTGGATACTTTGTTGGTACAATAATAGCCTGGAAGAGGGGATCAGTTCTTGATGGTAGCAATGTTGTTATAGGTCTTGTTTTCTACAACATGCCTACCTACTGGCTTGGCATGATATTCATATTCATATTTGCATTTAAGTTGAATCTATTCCCTCTCGGTGGTTTTTACAGTCCAAGTGATAAAATATTTGGATGGAATGATCCCAATAGTACATTATTCTTCATTGTAGATTTTCTCTGGCACTCAACCCTGCCTATGATAGTTCTAATATTAATATCCTTCGCAGGAACGGTTTTACTTATGAGAACATCAATGCTTGATGTTCTGGGAGAAAACTACATAGATGTGGCCATAGCAAAGGGTCTTTTTGAAAGGGATGTAATCTTCAAGCATGCGGCAAGAAACGCTCTCCTACCTCTAGTAACAGCATTCATAATTTCCATGGCATTTGCTATAGGTGGTGGTGTTCTGACAGAAACAATATTCAGTTACCAGGGTGTTGGATGGCTTTTCATACAGTCAATAGGTAGGCTTGATTATCCTGTCGTTGAGGCAACTGTAAACATTATTGCTTTGCTAGTTATAATATTCAACTGGATAGCTGATCTTATTTATGGATACCTTGATCCAAGGGTGAGGATTGCATAGAGGTGAAAAAATGGCAAAGCAAGCTAAATGGAAGGAATCTAGACGTGCATTTTTAAGATCTCTCAGGAATGGATGGAAAATATTTTCAAGAAGCAAGATAGGTATGGCCGGTCTGGGAATAATAGTATTATTCCTTATACTCGCAATATTCGCACCATTTTTCACACCCTACTCAACAACATACACCGCACCATCCATTGATATCATAAGGGGTGATATTTACACACAACCAATACCAAATCCAGATAACTGGCCATACGCACCTGTTGGAATAAACAATTTTGGTTCAACAATAGGTTTGAACATGTACCTCAGTGGTGTTCTACTCTACAACAACCATGGAAATGCAATGGTATATCCTGTAACATACAACTATACATCACAGAAAACTTTAATGATTCACCTGGAAAGTCCAACAAACTATTCAATACCTAATGGTATAAACTATATTGAGGAGACTGGAACATACATAATTTCATTTTCAAATTCAATGACATATCTTGCTTATGGTGAAAAGAATTTCTATATTCTTGATTCCAACTTTAATGTATATAAGAACTATTCACTACCATTTGTTCCGGATCATAGATCATTGTTTTACAACAATCCATTCATTTATGCCAGTGCAGGTCAGTATTCCGCAATTGTTTTCACAAACAAAAGCAATGTGATCCTTTACATATTTTACAACAGGAACCTTAACTACTTTGGAATGCCTGTTCCAATACATGAGAATCCCCTTGCATCCATAGAGTTCAATTTAACAGGAAATAATCTTTTAACACCCCTGATCTATTTAAATCCAAACGATGTTAACAATGGTTATCTCAACACAAGTGAGGTTATATTTGCCACATCAAATGGTCTTGAGGCTTACAATTTTCATATAAAGATGAATCCAACCTATCTTACAGCAGGATACAATGTACCGGAGAACGTAAGTAAACCTGAACTTTTATGGAAGGATAATTATACATATTATAACGATATAACGAAAGAATATGTTAGCTATCAGCCAAACAGTATAACCTTCGGTTATGATTGGGGTGATAACCCAGGTGTACAAACCTATGTTGTGGTCGGTACAAACTCAAATAACATTATAGGTTATTCAAGGGCAACTGGATCAATCGCCTATGTTCAGGACTTCATTGTTGCAAATCCAAACATAAAGGGTTATGATCTGCAGGCTCTATATCCAACAAAGAGTGATATGATATTTGCCGTTGCCACACTTGGTGAAAGGAGTGTTGTGGGTGTTATCGATCCAACAACAGGCCTTATACCATCAAACAGAACATATTACAATGTTCTTGATGGTATTGTGAACAACTATCCATTCTATGATATAGGAAGTTCATTCTATCTTGCAAGCACCAGCCTTGGAAACGTTTATCTCTTACAGCAGAACATGAGGATAAATCAAACATTCACAGTTCTTGGTGGTCTAAAAACACCAATAAGCGGTCTTGGCAATGTATTATCCTACACATCCCTCCAGGGATTCTATTATGGTGCAATAACAAAGAATGGTGATCTGTTCCTCCAGGAAACGGTTGGAACGGATGTTGCACCCCTTCCACCAGGAACTTACCTCAGCGGGAACACATATATACTTGGTACGGATGCATACGGCCATGATATATGGACCTGGGTTATATATGGAGCCAGGGCTGAGCTTGTTATAGGTGTTGTTGCAGCACTATCATCTGTTCTTCTCGGTACATTTTTGGGTCTCATTTCAGGTTTCTATGGAGGATGGGTCGATTCATTCATAATGAGATTGACAGACATATTCCTGTCACTTCCAGTCCTCGTTATCATGATTCTGCTTGCAAGTATACTTGGTCCGAACATATGGAACATAATATTTGTTATAGCAATACTTAGCTGGTCAGGTATAACAAGGATAATAAGGGCACAGGTATTGTCATTAAAGACAAGGGCATTCATAGATGCTGCAAGAATATCCGGTGCATCACAGTACAGATTAATGATGGTTCATATATTCCCCAACGTTTTACCATTAACATTCCTTTACATGAGCTTTGGTGTTAGCGGTGCAATTCTAACGGAAGCGGCCCTTGCATTTCTTGGTCTTGGTGATCCCACAGCAGTCACATGGGGAATGATGTTACAATATATATGGACAACAGGTCATGTTCTTGATGCACCATGGTGGCTACTTCCACCAGGTATTGCAATCACTTTACTTTCACTAGCTTTCTACCTTGTTGGAAGGGCCTTTGATGAGGTGATCAATCCTAGGTTAAGGAGGAGATGAAAATGCCACTTTTATCCGTTCAGGATCTGACAATACATTATAAGATATATGCGGGATGGGTCAGGGCTGTTGAGAATGTATCAATTGAAATTGACAAAGGAGAAACCCTTGGTCTTGTTGGTGAATCAGGTTCAGGAAAAACAACTGTTGCCTATGGAATAACTCAACTCCTACCCAACAATGCATTCATTAAGGGAGGTAAAATAATATACAAGGGAAGGGATCTCCTGGCATTAACAAAGAAACCTGATGGATCCCTTGATATTTTCAATGAGGAAATGAGAAAAATAAGGTGGAAGGAAATTTCAATGGTTTTCCAGGCAGCTTTAAATGCATTTAATCCTGTTTACAAGGTTGGTGATCAGATAATTGAGGCAATAAAGGTACATAATCCTGATATAAGCGATGAGGAGGCAAGGAAGGAGGTGGAGAGGCTTTACGATTTCGTTGGTATACCCAGGGACAGAATAGACAATTATCCGCACGAGTACAGCGGTGGTATGAAGCAGAGGGCAATGATTGCTATGGCTCTTGTTTTAAAGCCCAGCATTGTAATTGCTGATGAACCAACAACAGCAGTTGATGTTATTACTCAGGATAGAATTCTTAGTGAAATAAAAAGGTTACAAAAAGAGACGGGAATTTCCATGATGCTTATAACGCATGATGTATCCGTTGTTGCTGAATTATCGGATAAGGTTGCAGTTATGTATGCCGGAAGAATAGTTGAAAAAGGAACAACGGTTGAAATTTTCAAACACTATGCACATCCCTACACTGAAGGATTGATGAACGCATTTCCAAGCATAAAGGGTGAAAAGAGAAGGCTTGCATCAATTCCTGGATCTCCACCAGATCTTATCAATCCACCGAAGGGTTGCAGGTTCCATCCAAGATGCCCCTATGCCAAGGATATTTGTATGGAAAAGGAGCCTGAACTCGTTGAAATATCACCTGGCCACTTTACAGCCTGCCATTTTGCCAAAGAACTTTATGGAGGTAAGTGAGTATGGCTGAAACAATACTTAAGGTTGAAAATCTGAGGAAATATTTTCAGCTTTCAAGGGGTCTGCTTTCATTTAAACCTGCCGCTACAGTAAAGGCTGTTGATGGTATATCCTTTGAACTTAAAGAGGGTGAAATACTTGGTCTTGTTGGTGAAACTGGATGTGGAAAGACAACAACTGGAAGGGTTGTAGTTAAACTTGAGGAACCAACATCCGGAAGCGTTATATTCAAAGGTGAGGATATAACAAAATTAACTGGTAAGGAATTGAGGGAGTTCAGAAGGAGCGTTCAGATGATTTTCCAGGATCCTTATGAATCGCTCAATCCAAGGTTTACAATATTCAGAACTTTAATAGAGCCACTGATAATAAATGGTATAGGTGAAACATACGAGGAAAGGGTTGATCTCGCCATTAAGGCTCTTGAGGATGCAGGCCTTAAACCGGGTGAGGAATTCCTTGACAGGTTCCCCCATGAACTCTCTGGTGGTCAGAGACAGAGGGTTGCGATTGCCAGGGCATTAATAATAAATCCAAAGTTTGTTGTTGCTGATGAACCAGTTTCAATGCTTGATGTTTCAATAAGGTCAGGTGTTCTAAACCTGATGCTCGATTTAAGGGAAAAGTACAGACTGCCTTTCATATTTATAACGCATGACATTGCTGTGGCAAGGTACATGAGCGATAGAATAAATGTCATGTACCTTGGTAAGATTGTTGAGACAGGTCCTACGGAGGATATAATATTCGATCCACTGCATCCATATACAAGGGCATTGCTGAGTGCTGTACCAATACCTGATCCGGAGTATAAGAGGGAAAGACTGCCCATAAAGGGAGAGCTTCCAAGCCCAATAAATCTTCCACCAGGATGCAGGTTTGCATCAAGATGTCCATATTTCCAGAAAGGTGTATGTGATGTTAAGGAACCTGACCTTAGAGAAATAAAAAGGAACCATTTTGTCGCCTGTCACTTTGCTGAAAAGATTCTGAGTGGAGAAATTAAGGCCAAAATGGAGAAAATGGGATGAAAAAAATTTTAATTGTTTTTTCCATATTTTCAATTTTTTTGTTAATCTCAGGTATTTTTTCAGCAAACAACTATGCAGATTTGCTCTATTCAAGGCAGGAGATTCTGAACGCAAATCCAGAGAATGTTACAATAGGTCCTGTAAAAAATTTTACATATTTGTGGATAAATGTGACAATTAAAAATCCCACAGGATATGGAATGGATTTACTTACATTCACATCAGTTGTAATTTTTAATAATGAAACTGTATCAACAATACAATATTCTCCCTACTATTTTCAGAACAATCCATTCCATGTGAACCCAAAAAGTGAAAAAACATTTTCTCTTCTAGTAAAACTTTTGAATAAAACGGGGAATGGAATTTACAATGTTTCCATTGATTTTAAATTAAGATTTTCAGGCTTTTCATACCAGTATTCGAACCCGCAGGAGAATTTTAATCCAATCAGGTATTATTTAAGTGAGATCGTGGTGGTAGAAATATCATGGACAAGAAATATTTATTCTTGACTTTGATTTTATCCAACATACCTTTTGTTTCCTTCCTTTTCTTCTCATTTATGTTTCCGAACATTTCATTTCCACCAATTGGAGACTATTTGCTTAACTATGCAATTCTCTTTATTGTTATTCCAATATTTCTTGGTATAATAAATTCAATCTATTTTGATAGTATAAGCGATGGAATTAAGGTAAGTATAATTTCATTGTTTTCAGGATACATTTTATCGTTTCTCTATTATTCCTGGCCATTCTTTTACGGTTTTGTCCCTCTTGATTATTCAGCCTACTATTTCACTTATATTAAATTCACAGTCATTCCATTATTTGCCATGTTCATTGGTTATGTAATTGGATCATTCCTTGGTGGATTTTTCCAGGATTTTATTTATTCAAGGTATGAGAAGAAAAATTTATAAAGTTAAAACAATAGAGATCCGAGAAGATGGAAGAAAAGGTTGATGATTGGATAAAGAATCAGAATTTCAATACGACAGCTGACATAAAGGTACCTGAAAAATTAATAGATCAGGTAATAGGTCAGGATGAGGCAGTTGAAGTAATAAAGAAAGCAGCTTCACAGAAAAGGCATGTTATACTTGTTGGTGATCCTGGTACAGGTAAATCCATGCTTGCCCAATCAATGACCGAATTTTTGCCAAAGGAGGAACTTGAGGACATTCTTGTTTTTCCCAATGAAGAGGATGTAAACAGGCCAAAAATAAAGGTTTTACCAGCTGGTAAGGGAAAGGAACTTGTAAAACAGATGCAGGAGAGGGCAAAGGCTGAAAAAATTGAAAGGCAAAGATTCATGCAGTTCACTCTTTTCAGCCTTATTCTTCTTGGTATTGTGGCATACATTGTAACAAGGGATTTCACAATACTTTTCACAAGCATTCTCTTGGTTCTTTTCCTCTGGATCTTCCTTGGCATGGCTGTTCAGAGGGTGGAGCAGAATCTGGCACCAAAGCTTCTTGTTGGTCATGATCCAAACGATAATCCGCCATTCATAGATGCAACAGGTGCACATACGGGTGCTTTGCTCGGTGATGTCAGACATGACCCATTTCAATCTGGAGGCCTTGAAACTCCACCACATTTAAGGGTAGAGGCTGGTGCAATACACAAGGCCCACAAGGGTGTTCTTTTCATAGATGAAATAAATCTTTTAAGACCTGAAAGTCAGCAGGCACTTTTAACAGCCATGCAGGAAAAGAAATTTTCCATAACTGGTCAGAGTGAAAGGTCTGCAGGTGCACTCGTTCAGACAGAACCCGTACCATGCGATTTCATTCTTGTTGCTGCAGGGAACCTTGATTCAGTTGAGGGCATGCATCCTGCCCTAAGGTCAAGAATAAGGGGTTACGGTTATGAGGTTTATATGAACAGCACCATGCCCGATACCGATGAAAACAGGAAAAAATTGATACAGTTCGTTGCTCAGGAAGTAAAGAAGGATGGAAAAATTCCACATTTTGATAAGATGGCTGTGGCGGAAATAATAAAGGAGGCGCAGAAGAGGGCAGGGAGGAAGGATCAGCTAACATTAAGGCTCAGGGAACTTGGTGGTTTAATACGTGTTGCCGGTGATATTGCAAGATCAAGCAATTCAAACCTTGTCACTGTTGAACATGTTATTATGGCAAAGAGATCCGCAAGGCCTTTAGAGCAACAGGTTGCTGATAGATGGATTGAAATGAGAAAAGAATACAAAACATTCCTGAACAGCGGTTATGCAGTTGGTACTGTAAATGGTCTGGCTGTTTTCAGCGCACAGAGCGGAATGGCTGAATTTTCAGGTATTGTTCTTCCAATTGTTGCTGAGGTAACGCCTGCACAGAGCAGGAACCAGGGAAAGGTTATTGCAACCGGTAAACTGGGTGAAATTGCAAAGGAGGCTGTTCAGAATGTATCTGCAATCGTTAAAAAATACAGCGGTGAGGATATATCGAACCATGATGTACACATTCAGTTCATTGGAACATATGAGGGTGTTGAGGGTGATTCTGCAAGTATATCGATAGCAACAGCTGTTATCTCTGCCCTTGAAAACATACCTGTTGACCAGAGCATTGCCATGACAGGTTCGCTCAGCATCAGGGGTCAGGTTTTACCAGTTGGGGGCGTAACAGCAAAAGTTGAGGCAGCAATTGAAGCTGGCTTTAAAAAGGTAATAATTCCTTTATCAAACAAGGATGATGTCATACTTGATGAACACCATATGGGTAAGATTGAAATCGTTCCTGTATCAAACATACTTGAAGTGTTAAAGGTAGCTCTTATGGATTCACCACAGAAACAGAGATTATTGTCGGATCTTGAGAGTGTGCTTTCACCAACAATTTTTGTTACTGAAAGGAAATGATAGTTCTAGCAAAATTAAAGATAAGCGATGAAATAAAAAATCTTGTAAAGGATGGAAAAATCATTCTTGTAAGGAAAAACGATATACCATCAAAAAAGGTAATTGAAAGTGCATATCTAAAAGCAAAAAGATCATTTGAAAGGGGTACGAACATAGGCAAGGATATTGAAACTGAAACGATACTTTATGTTTCAGGTGAAAGGCAGATATCAAGGGCCATGGAAAAATATGGATTGAATGGTGATGATCTATATTACATAATTCAGGAAAATGAAGTTCTAAAAAATATTGAAATTGTTGAAGAAAATGAGGAAAAGGAAAAAATATTTGAATTTCTTGAAAGGGTCGCTTTGCTTGAAATTAAAAAGTAATTAAATTTCTTTCATTCTATTCTTTAATTTTTCAAGTACTTTTGGTAAGGTTGTGTATTCCATATCCTCCAAAGGTAATCTATGCGGTTCAAATGGTCCATGCCTCCTCATGTAATCAGCTATTTCCCCTGCCATTTTTCTTGCATTGTCAAATGCGGGATCATCAAATAGATCAACAGGTCCAACAAGTTTTCCATTGGCAAGCTGAAAACCGAGTGCAACAACTCTTGGTGGTCCATCAAACCTGGTGCATTTTGCATTTTTGAGACCAACAGGCATTATTGGACCATTGTGTGATCCCCTCATCCACCCTGAAACAAGGTGAGGGAATGAAAAAGGTTCAAGAACTTCACCAAGTGCGGGAAGACCTGACTGGGCCCTTACGATTGCAACAGGATCATCCTTTCCAACATATTCACCAGCTATTTCATACAATTTTTCTGTTGAAACCACAGCCACAGGTTCATCCTTTGGAACCTTGGGATGCTTTTCTGATGGATAAACCCTCTTTATAACATACCTGCTTTTGGCACCAATCAGTGCTAATAAATCATAAAGTTCCTCAGGTGATTTCAGGAACATCTTTTTATGATCAAGGATATCCCACACTTCAAATACAAAACCGTCATGCATGGTTGGATCTATAACAAGACCCGGTGTGTTGAATGGATCCGCAAACATCCTGAATATTGGTAAATTGAATGCACCAGGTTCAGTTTTATCCATCATGAATGCAACAATAGGTTCACCCTTCCTTTCCTCAAAGGACAGTTCAGCTATTCCGGGTCCCATGCCCCTAACATTTCCTGAAAATGCATCCTTAAGAAGATCCTGCCCTGCCCCGTACAGTTTCAATTCTTTGGCTATTTCAGTCGCCTTAACAAATGTATCCCATGCGAGTTTGTGTATTTCCTCACTATCAACACCCTTTGTATGTGTCATTAATAGTTGAAGATCATCACCAACACCAAAAACCCTGTAATCTATAATCAAGCCTGAATTCTTTGCTTCTTCAAGCTGCCTTTCTGATATTTCCTTCAATTTTTCATGAACGGAAGAATGTCCGGGGTATCCCCCAACATCAGCCTTAATCAAACTCACTGTAATTTTCATAGTAACCCACAAAAACAATAACAAAAATTATAATAAATAGTTTTTGTAACAAATTTTATTAATTTTCATCTCATGCATTGAAATATGCATCCTTCAAAAAAGATCCTGGGAATAAAGGGTGATTTGCTTAAAGGTAAAAGAATTGTTCTCGGTATTACAGGATCCATATCAGCGGAGGAGACGGTTAAACTTTCAAGGGAGCTTATAAGGTATGGTGCTGATGTTATACCTGTTTTAAGCGAGCATGGTATGGAAATGATAACTCCAGAGGCTTTAGAATTTGCAACAGGAAATAAGCCAATAACAAAAATAACAGGAAATGTTGAACATGTTACACTCCTTGATGAAACAGATTTGCTTTTGATTGCACCATGCTCAGCAAACACAATTGGTAAAATTGTTAATGGAATAGCTGATACAACTGTTTCACTTTTTGCCCTTACTTACCTTGGTACAAAACCAATTATTGTTGCACCGGCAATGAATCTTTCAATGCTTAACAATCCCGTCGTTAATGAAAACATTAAAAAACTTGAAGAATTGAATGTTTTTATAATCAAACCAAAAATTGAGGAGGGTAAGGCAAAGCTTGCCGATAATGAAACAATCCTTGCCCATGTTATAAGGGTTTTGAACAACAGATTCAAAGGAAAAAGGGTTCTTGTTGTTGGAGGATCAACTGAAGAGCCCATAGATGATTTCAGGGTTATAACAAATAGATCGAGCGGAAAAACAAGTGTTGAATTGGCCAAAGCATTCTTTTTCTTCGGTGCAAATGTTAATCTTTATTTGGCAAGGAGTGAAGTTTCCCCTCCTCAATACATTAATGTTACAAAATACAGAACAGTTGAGGATTTAATTGAAAAAATTGATGAATTTCTGGATTATGATCTAATAATTGTCCCAGGAGCTCTATCGGATTTTTACGTTAAAAAGTTCAACGAAAAACTTGAGAGTGGAAGATCATACGAAATGAAACTGGAACCATTACCAAAATTTATAGAGGAATTAAGGAAAAAATACAGAAATGATCTTATTGTTTTCAAGGCAGAATCGGGT
>JAVRLI010000023.1:0-11030 GCA_031961525.1 Thermoplasmatota archaeon
TTTTTACGGCTTCAACGATTTCCTTGTCCATAATATTTTACCTCCTGTAGTACAAGCGAGCCTATGGCTCTCCTACAGTCTTAATTCCTTCAATTCCAAATTGTATTTATACTTTTTCATTCAATGTTTATTTCTCCTTTCCTTATTTTTTCCTGAACTTCTTTTGGATCCATACCTTCAACTGTTACACCCATTGAAACGCAGGATCCGAGAACCTCCATAACCATTGCCTTTAGGTTTGGTGAAAGTGAATCCTGAATTTTCATCCTTGCAATCTTTTTCACCTGTTCAAGTTTCAGATCACCAACCTTGTTTGCCTTTGCTGACCCTGATCCCTTTTCTATTCCTAGTTCCTTTTTAATCAAAGCGCTTACAGGTGGTGTTCCAACAGTGATTGTGTATAATTTTGTCTTTGGATCAACAGTAATTTTTACAGGTACGGTCATTCCCTGGTAATCCTTTGTTTTTTCGTTTATCTCCTTCACTACCTGTCCAATGTTCAGTCCAAGTGGGCCCAGTGCCGGACCTAACGGTGGTCCGGGTGTTGCCTTTCCTCCTTCAACCAGTATTTCAAGACTCTGTACCATTCACATCACTCCTTATCAAGCACCCTTACCGAACTTGCCTTTACTGTAATTGGTATAGGGACAAGTGATTCTGTAAGTTCAACTACTATTTTATCGTTTGCCATGTCAATTTCAATTATCCTTCCCTTCTCACCCTTGAATGGACCATCTATCAGTTCAACGAAATTCCCTACCTGAAGTGTTTCCACCGCCGCCCTGGGTGTTAACCAGTGCATGATCTCGGAAATTTTCATTTCACCTTTAACAACACCCTTGATACCCTTAACATTTTTTATGAACGAAAGTATCCTATCCGGCTGGATTGTTTCAACAAATACATAACCCTTCATCTTTGATGTTATACCAGGAACAAGAATTGAAAAAACATAATTTATTTTGTTTAATTTTATTTTGTTTCCAAGATCCCTTGCCACTTCAACCTCCTTACCCGCCTGTGTTTTTAGTGCAACAATTGTACTTATTAGATTAATTTTTACCTTACAGGAATCATCCTGGGAAGGGTTCTTTTCATTCACAACCCTTATTGTCATTTCGGCCCAGTCACCTAGAGCTGAAGACTTTGGTGTGAGAACCTTTATTTTAAAATTGTTGAATTTTCCTGAAAATTTCATAGAAACACTTTCATTTTTTGATGGTAAAACAAGTGTTGAAATTTCTTCCTGTTTTATTTTTTTATCCAGAAGACCTTCACTGTGAACTATCCATTCAAGATCCCTGTCCTGAACATTGAAGTTGAATGAAAGTGTTAGCGTATAATCTGCCTTTGGATCGGTACCGTTTATCTTTATTTCAAACTCTGCATATCTTCCAGCTGAGACTTCATCAAGATCCTTGTTACAGCTAACACTGAAACTTTTTCTTGAATTCTGTGCGATTTTTGTTGATTCAACATTATCATCAATCAATTTCCTCACCTACGGAACGTTAAAGATAACAGCCATTAAGTAATATATTATAAAGCCTATAATTCCAATTATCACTATACCTGCACCTGTTATTTCAACAACCTTTATGTATTCTTCTCTTGTTGGTTTTCTTGCAAGTTTCAATATTCTTGAATATTTGCCCTTACCTATCTGGGAAATCCTGTCCTCGATCCATTCCTGAAACGATTGAAACCTTTCTATTATGTTCATCCCTAACACCAAATTCATTTACCTATATCAATTTTAATGCCCTCATCTGTGAACGTATATTTTGGCATATTTTTTATACCCGTTATAACAAGCATAACGCTCATTTTTCTTCTGTAATCTGGTCTTATTGATGCACCCCATATTATTCTTGCATTTTGATTCATACTTTCCTGAACGATCTTCACAACACTGTGTGCCTCCTCAACAGTCATATCATCACCGCCAACAACATCAATGAGTGCTCCTGTAGCCTTACTTATATCCACATCAATCAATGGTGAATTTATTGCCTGGTTTGTTGCATTCTCTGCCCTTTTTTCACCATCGCTCTCACCGAGACCTATTACAGCCATTCCACTATCCTTCATTATTGTTTTTAGATCGTTGTAATCAAGATTTATCAACCCCGGTTTTGTTATCATTTCCGTTATACCCCTTATTGCCCTTACAAGTATTTCATCCGCAAACCTGAATGCTTTGTTTAATGGTAGCCTAGGAACAACCTGTAGGAGTTTATCATTTGGAATTGTTATGACAGTATCAGCATTTGCCATCAGCCTTTCAAGGCCCCACATGGCGTTTTG
Source organism: Thermoplasmatota archaeon (assembly GCA_031961525.1). Lineage (GTDB taxonomy): Archaea > Thermoplasmatota > Thermoplasmata > Thermoplasmatales > ARK-15 > JAVRLH01. Next base: position 2,308 of record JAVRLI010000023.1, read on the forward strand.
GAACCTGTATCTACCTTCAGAACTGAATGGAAGGGTAACAACACCAACTGTAAGAGCACCAAGTTCCCTGGCTATTTTTGCAACAACATGCGCTGAACCTGTACCTGTTCCTCCGCCCATACCTGCAGTTATGAAAACAATGTCTGCACCCTCTAGAACACTTTTTATGTTTTCTTCAGCCTCAAGTGCAGCGTTCATACCTATTTCTGGTACAGCCCCTGCACCAAGACCCCTTGTCAATCTTTTTCCCAGCAGGACTTTTCTCTGTGCCCTAGACATGTAAAGATGAGGGGCATCGGTGTTCATGGCAATAAGTTCAACATCAGGTAAACCCTCATCTGTTATCCTTGTTATTGTGTTTGATCCTGCTCCACCGCATCCAACAATCTTTATGTTTGTTTTTAATGATTTTAAAAGTTCAATAAGTTCCGAATCCTCTGGTGTCTGGTTCGTTTCTTTAAACTCCATATTATCACCGGTTTAAATAATTTCTATATATTAACTGAATATATAAACTTCACGGAAATTGAAATATAAACCGTAAAAATTATATATAAAAATAGGATACAAAAATTGGTGATGTTTTATGGAAGAAACACTGGCAACAATTGAGTTCCTGATTGATGGGAAAAAGTATGTTGCAAGGCTCCACAGTGAAATGGGAGGTTTGAGGGAATATAAGGGTAACACACTCGAAGAGGTGCTCACACAGGTAATGCTTGAAATTCAGGATGAATTTGAAGGGGAGACTGAACTTTGAAATACAAGTACATAGGTATAATTGATCTCCTTGCAATCTTTATACTTTATACTTTTTCTTTATATCTAAACATTGTTCCTCATTACATTTTCAATGTTTTTCCCTATTTATTGTTTGTATTACTTACAGGTGTTATTTTATCCATGATTTTTGGATCAAACATAAATGTAAAAATAAGAAAGATAGTTTACAGTATAATATTTGTCATTTTTTATTTAATTATACTCATCTCTCTTTATTACCTCTTCATTTTTATGGATCTTGACATTTCAATCCTTTCATTCATCTATCTTCTCTTATTCTTAGTTGCTTTTCTTTATCTGGTTTTACTTTCAATAAGGGATATTTTTGTTGTAATTTATATCAAAGAAAGTAAGAAAAGCTAAAATATTTTATTTTTTCAGATTTGCTGAAAAGGCTTCAAGTCTCCCTATTATTGTGAATATTGAACTCCTGGCGTGTATTGGGAGGCTTGGATCGTTCACAAGATCTTCAAGTATGAATATTGCACCGGCAACCCTTAAATCAATTTCCTCATTTTTATTTAAAAGCCTTTCTTTCGCTTCAGTGATCTTTTTTCTAAGATTTCTTGGTATTGACTGATCACCTATTAGGTCGTCCATCAGAACAATAATATTATCAAGTTCTTTCGTATCGGTCATGTTCTCAACCTCCTATTTTTCGTTAAAAACCAAACCTCTTTCCTTGTAAGATGTTACCACAACCATTGTTGATGTATCCTGAATTCCCTCAAGCTTTCCGACCTTCTCAAGTATAAATTCTTTCAAATCCCTGTAGCTGAGGAATTTTACCTTTATTATAAGATCAAAATCACCCGTTACAAGAAAAAGATCCTCCACATTTGGACTGTCCCTTAAAACCCTTGCTATTGAATCTATATGCGGTGTATCAACCTTCAGACCAATAAGCGCTGTTATAATATTGCTGAAAACCTGATTCATTACCTCATCCTTTTCATCCATCTTCATCATATGAATCAATATGTTATATCCGATCCATATTTTAATTTTATCGGAACATTTTTTACAAGGATTGTTTTTAATTAATAATAAAGAAAAATATTTATAATGTAGAAACGTTATTCAAAACCGATGAATCACATAAACATTAATTACAGGTTCCCATATGAAATAATAAATTTCTTAACAAAAAAGGAAGGCACATCTCTCATAATTAAAGGGCCGGCAGGTGCGGGAAAAACAACACTTGCATTGCAGATTCTGGATTCACTACAGGAGAAGTATAAAATAGCTTACCTTTCAACAAGGATTGGGGATGAAAGCCTTTACCAGCAGTTCCCATGGATAAGGAACATGGAAAAGAATTTAAAACTTATAATATCATCAAAGGAATTTTTAAGTGAGGTTTTTCCGCAGACCGCGGAAGAAAAACCTGTTAAGGAAAAGGCAAAAAAGATTCTTGATCAGATCACAGGAGCCCCTCCATCAAGGGTTTCCTGGGAATATCTTACAAAATTTTTCAGGGATCTTTCATTACCTGAAATAAGGAGACTATACAGTGAAATTGAAATGAACCTTCCAAACAAAACTATTGTTGTCATAGATTCCATTGAAGGTATTTCATCTATAAATAACATTGGTATGGATCTTCTCACCTTTGCTCTGCACAAGGATCTTGCGGAAAATTCTGGTGCATCAATCATTTTCATTTCAGAAAAAAATGAACCGGGACCTGAGGATTATATTACGGATGGTGTAATATACCTTGACAATAAAATTCAGGATGGAAGAAGAATAAGAAACATGTATCTGAATAAGCTAAGGGGAATTGAAATATTTTCTTCCAACTATATGTTCACATTAAAGGATGGAAAATTCTATGCTTTCTATCCAAACCTAAACGATTTGAAAATGCACGGAAATTTTGAACCCATCAAAAATTCTGAAAACCGTTACAGTACGGGAATTAGAGATCTTGATGAAATACTTGATGGTGGTATAGAACCATCCTATTTTGTTCTCCTTGATATTGGAAAGGAGGTTACGAGGGACGATTACACATTAATAACAAGGCTGATGTTCCTCAACTTTATGCACAACAAAATGGGTATAATCTTCATACCACCACCAGGTGCAAACCCCATAAAAATGAAAGAGGATTTATGCAGATATATACCTGAAGATATTTTTTTCAAAAAGTTCAGGTACATGAACTATACAATTGAGGAAAGTGAATATCCATACATTGTTGCCGCTGGATCAAAGGATCCAATGAAGGTACAGCAGAACGTAATAAAGGCAATGATGGATGTTTCAGTTGATAGCGAAGCTGTCGTACATGTTTACAGTCTGGAGACACTTGATGCTGTCAGGGGCTATGATCTAACAATAAAGGATATTCTCAATGCTGTATCAACAGTTAAAAGTACAAAAGACATTGCAATAATAACATCACAGAGCGATGATCCATTAAAGGAAAAAATCAGGAGCGTGGCTGATTACCATTTCAGAATAGAGGCAATAAACAATGTGCCTGTGATTTATGGAATAAAGCCCAGAACGATTTATTATATTATAGAGGTGGACAGAGAAAGGGGATTTCCAAACGTGAAACTCATTCCAATGTTATAAAAAAATAAAAAATTAATTTTTATTTTCGTATTTTGCCCACCATTCATCAATCTCTCTCTGTATTTCCTTAATCTTTTCAGGTTCGGAAAATAGATGCCTGAACCTTCCCTGTGATTTTAAATATTCCTCAACAGGTTTCCTCTGTTTTGGCATGTAGGTTATTCTCAGATTCGAAATATCACCATTTTCAACCTCCCATAGGGGGAAGATACCTGTTTCCGTGGCAAGTCTCATTATTTCAATTGTCTTGCTTGGATCATGTCTCCAGCCTGTTGTGCAACTTGATATTGTCTGTATGAATTTTGGTCCCCTGATTTTAAGTGCCTTTTCAATCTTTGCCTTAAAATCCGGCATAAATGCAGGGTTTGCTGTTGCAACATAGGGTATTTTGTGTGCTGCCATAATTTCTGCAATGGGTTTTTTCCTTTCCTCCTTTCCGAGAGGTTTAACAGGTCCCACCTGGGATGTTGTTGTCCATGCTCCAAGAGGTGTGGAGGATGATCTCTGTATACCTGTGTTCATATATGCCTCATTATCGTACATTATGTATAATATATCATGACCTCTTTCAGCCATTCCGCTTAAACTCTGTAAACCAATATCCGATGTACCACCATCCCCACCAAAAACAATAATGTTAACATTCTCCCTCTTTTTCATTGCCTTTAGGGCAGCATCTATACCGCTTGCCGTTGCAGCTGCATTTTCAAATGCTGTATGTATCCAAGGGACCCTCCAGGCGGTATGTGGATATGGTGTTGAAAATACCTCAAGACAACCGGTGGCATTAACAACTATTGTGTTTGGTCCTGCGATCTTTAAAACCCATTTAACAATTATTGGTGCGGCACAGCCAGCACATGCCCTGTGACCAGGAGCAAAAAATTCTTCGTTTTCGAAGTTCATAGTGATCCCTCCACTTCTCTAACAGCATCAAAATCAACATTTATCCAGTTAATTTCCTGGAATTTTTCATTTATTCCCCTTTTAGCTTTTTCATATATTTCAATGAAATCCTCAATCCTTATATCCCTTCCTCCAAGGCCGAGTATGAAGTTCATCATTTTCGGTTTTTCCTTTATATTTACAAAGGTTGCTGCTATCTCTGTGAAAATTGCACCCCCGAATCCCGGTGAAATGTTTCTATCAACCACCGCAAGCATCTTTGCATTTTTTGTTAAAGAAACTATCTCCTCCTTTGGGAAGGGTCTGAAAACTGTAATTTTAAGAAGACCAACCTTTTCACCCTTTTCCCTGAGCTTTCTCACAGTTTCCCTGGCAGTTCCTGTCATGGATCCCATAGTGATTATTAGAATATCAGCATCCTCATGCATGAATCCCTGAACCTTCTCATACTTTCTGTTGAATTTTTTATAGAAATGATCAAAAACCTCATCAATAACCTTTTTTGCATGCTCCATTGCAACGAACTGTGACAACCTGAATTCCATATAATGTTCAGGGAAAACAAATGCACCAAATGTTGCAGGTTTTTTGGGATCAAGAACAGGATAGTTTATCTTTTTTTCACCGAGGAATTCATCAACATCCTTCTGTTCAGGAACATTCACAGGTTCCATTGTATGTGTTAATACAAATGCATCCATACCCATTAATACCGGTAGAAGAACCCTATCATCCTCAGCAACCTTGAAGGCTATCAATGTTAGATCAAGCGCTTCCTGGTTTGTTTCTGCATAAAAGTGCAACCAGCCGGAATCCCTTTCAGCTATTGAATCCTGCTGGTCAGCCCATATGTTTACGGGTGCGCTCAATGCTCTGTTTCCTATTGCCATAACTATCGGGAGACGCATTCCACTAGCTATAAAAAGCATTTCATGCATAAGTGCCAAACCCTGACTTGCCGTGGCTGTCATTGCCCTTGCTCCCGTTGCAGCAGCACCTATTGCAGCCGATAAAGCTGAATGTTCACTTTCAACAGGAAGGAATTCTGCATCCATTTCACCATTTGCAATAAGTTCAGAAACCTTTTCAGGAAAGAGTGTGGATGGAGTTATAGGATAGGCAGGAATTACCTGCACCCTTGCAAGCTTTGCAGCATATGCGGTGCTTTCATTTCCTCTCAACATCATCATTGGCATTTTACTTCTCCTCCCTCACAAAATCAATAGCCTTTGTCGGACATTCATTAACACATATTCCACATCCCTTACAGTATGTGTAGTTTATCACAGGTACAGGCATTTTTATAAGTCTAGGGTTTGGTGTTGGGTAACTTTCACCATCCTTCTTCTCAATTGCAGGTTCTGGACAATATGTCCAGCATATCATACACCTTATGCACTTTTCATACCTTATTTCAGGTCTGTATGTTCTCCATGATCCTGTTTCTTCAAGACTTGTGGTTCCAGGTTCTGTTATTACAGCTCCTCTTGTAATCTTCATAAATTTCACCATCCTATTACAGTTTTTTGATAAGATTCATAGGCAGCCTTTGCATTATCTTCTCCCCTTGCAGGTGCCCCTTCCTTTATTGCTTCAAGTATACTCTCAATTTTCACATTTCCTACAGCTCTTGAATAGGCACCCAGTATTGCCGTGTTTACTATTGGTGATGATCTTGATCCCAAACCAAGGTTTACAGCTATTTCAGTTGCATCGACCGTTGCAACCCTGTAACCTTCAAGGTTGAAATCTGAAGGCTTTTTCTTTGTGTTAAGAATAACATAACCTCCCTTCTTCAGGCCATTAAGAACATTAACTTTTTCCATAAGTGATGTATCTAGCACAACTACCGCATCAGGATTATAAATGTACATCTTTATGTCAATTTTCTTTTTGTCTATTCTTGTGTATGCTTCAACGGGTGCTCCTCTTCTTTCCACACCAAAAAATGGGAATGCCTGAACATCGTTTCCCTCTTTAAAAGCCGCACTGGCGAGTATGTTTGCTGCAGTAACCGCTCCCTGCCCACCTCTACCATGAAACCTAACTTCAAACATGTTAGAAGGATAAATAGATCCGGGAATTAAACTTTTTGAAAATTCAAAAAAATTTAATTCAAAAAAATATTATTTTAGATTATGGAAATCTATGAAAAAAGTGCAAAAGATTACGAGGAAACCAGGGGAAGACAGGATATTTCTTTCTGGGTGGAAAAATTACATGAATTTTTGTTACCAGGAAAAACGCTTGAAATTGGGTGCGGAACTGGAAGATACATAATATCTTTAATAAAATTTAATGATATAATACCATATGGTATAGATATTTCAATGAGTATGCTGAAAATTGCATATGAGAAAGAGAAAAGGGTAAACTGGATTAATGGTGATGCACATGTTTTACCCTTTTCTTCTGGGTCATTCAGGAATGTTTTCTATGCCTTTTCATACCATCAGCTGAATGATCCTTTTAAATCCTTCAGGGAGGCTGATAGGGTTCTTGAAAAGCCAGGAAGGATTATTGTTTTAACATCCACAAGAAAAAGAATTGAAGAATTTTCAAGGGAAATGTGCTTTGATATTTTTCCAAGTTTTTTAAAGATAGATCTTGAAAGGTTCAGGAATGATGAGGAAATAAGATCCTTTTTTCCAGAAAATTATAAAATAAGAGAGGAGGAGTATTCATCAGTGATGAAAATAAGCAGGGAAAGGTTCATTGAGAACGTAAGAAAAAAGTATCTTTCAACCTTTCATCTTTTACCTGATGGAGAATTTGAGAAATATTTTCCAGATTTCCTTGAATGTGTAAAGAAAAGGTTCAATGAAACAGTTGAATACAGAAATAGGTTCAAGTTTTTTGTTGGTGAGAAGTAAGTTTTTATAAAAGGAAGATCATTACAAAGCGTTATGATATGTCCACTTGAGTTCAGGTATGGAAGGGATGAAGTAAAAGCAATATTTACTGAAGAAAATAAGATTAAAACCATGGCAAGGGTTGAGGAAGCACTTTCTTATGCTGAATATAAAATTGGTTGGATAAGTGAAAGGGATTTTGAGAATATCAAAAATGCATGTAAAAGGGTGAAGGTCCAAAGGGTAAAGGAAATTGAGGCTGAAATAAAACATGATGTTATGGCACTTGTTAAAGCGATAAGTGAACTTGCAGGGGAAAGCGGGAAGTTCGTTCATATGGGTGCAACATCAAACGATATAATTGATACAGCAACTGGGATACAGCTGGATCAGTTTTACAATTTTCTAGAAAATGATATTTTAAATTTGATGGAAACTTTAAAAAATATGGCAGTAAAGTACAGGGATACAATAATGCTTGGAAGAACACATGGACAGCATGCATTACCAATAACCTTTGGCTTGAAAATGGCTGTTTACCTTGCAGAATTTCACAGACATTACCAGAGAATAAAGGAATCAAGAAAAAGGGTTGTTGTAGGTAAAATGATGGGTGCTGTTGGCACAGGTGCAGGATTTAAAGGAAGGGCACTTGAAATAGAGAAATATGTTGGTGAATACCTTGGAATTGGTATGGAGGAGGGTCCAACACAGATTATTGGAAGGGACAGGTACGTCGAATTTTTTTCAATACTTTCGAACATTTCTACAACACTTGAAAGGTTGGGAACGGAGATCAGAAATCTACAGAGGCCTGAAATAGATGAGGTACAGGAATACTTTGAGGAGGAGAAACAGGTAGGATCAAGCACCATGGCACATAAGATGAATCCAGTAGTTTCGGAAAATGTTTGCAGCTTATCAAGGCTGGTAAGAAGTTTCATTTTACCTTCTTTCGAGAACAATATACTATGGCATGAGAGGGATTTAACAAACAGTGCAAATGAAAGGTTCACCATACCGCATGCATCAATAATTGTTGATGATATATTGAACAAAATGGATTGGATATTGAAAACTCTAATAGTGAAGGAAGAAAATATGAAAAGAAACCTGGAAAAATCAAAATATTTTATAATGGATGAAAGAATAATATTGAAGCTTGTTGAAAAAGGAATTGGAAGGCAGGAGGCACATGAACTTGTTAGGAAATATGCAGTAAAGGCTCAGAAAGAAAACCTTGATTTCAAAAAAATATTTTTGTCAGATCCAATAGTATCAGAAAAATTAAACGAAAAAGAGCTTGATGAAATAGTAAACCCTGAAATGTATCTTGGAAACTACAGGGAAATTATTGAAAGGATTATTAATTTGGTAAATAATGATATGGAAAGAAAGTTATAAATATGATTCAATTATTACGAACAAAAAGGGGGCAGTAGCTTAGCTTGGTTGGAGCATCCGGCTGATAACCGGAAGGTCGGCGGTTCAAATCCGCTCTGCCCCACTTTCAATTAGGGGCTATAGGTAAATGCCCAAAATTATATTTAATTTGGACTAATAATAAATTATACAAGATGTTGGTATTTGTTT
>JAVRLI010000024.1:0-10806 GCA_031961525.1 Thermoplasmatota archaeon
AAATCGTGTGAATTTTTGATAAATATACTTTTGAATGACAAAATTGAAAATATTGAAAGCTTATGATAAAAAATGTTGAATATTAATAAAATACGAAATTTTTCATTAAATCATGTAAAACGATTTTAAAAAAATAAAAAAAGGAAAATTTTTTATTAAAAACGTTGAGAAATGTTTATATATAGATATTTCATATACAATCTTGTGATTACCATGAACATTTTTGTGTTAATAAAACCAGTTCCAGTGGTTGAGGAAATTTCAATTCTTGAAAATGGAAAGGACATTGACAGAAGTGAACTGAAATTTTTCATAGGGGAATCCGATGCCTACGCGTTAGAAGAGGGAATACTCAAAAAAGAGAAGTATGGTGGCTCTGTGGACGTAGTGACAATAGCGGGAAGGGATATAGAGAATTTTGTTGATGATATGGTTTATGAATCCTATGCAAAGGGTGCAGATTCAGGACATGTTATACTCTATGATGAATACATGGATGATTATTTGAAGGCACAGCTGATTGCATCTTTTTTGAAGGATAAAAAGTTCGATATGATCCTTTTGGGTGTTCAGTCGAACGATACGTCCTACAGTCTTCTTGGCCCAATACTTGGAGAAACAATGAGCATTCCATACATAACCATGGTTACGAAACTTGATGTTGAAAATAGCAGAGCTATAGTTTTAAGAGAAATGGAGGATGGATATACTGAAACTGTTGAGGTACCATTGCCAGCTATCTTCACAATTCAAACAGGTATAAACACACCAAGGTACCCGCCATTCGTAAAAATCAGAAATGCAAGGAAAATGCCAATAAATAAAATTGATGGAGAAACTTTAACTGCCAAGCCTGAAACTTATTTAAAGATTAAAAGAGAAAAGATATTCATTCCTGAGGCAAAGAAGGGCGGAGAAATTGTGAGAGATGAACCTGAAATTGCCGTGAAAAAGATTGTGGAAACAATAAAATCAGCAGGGGTGGTATGAATGGATTTCGTTTGCATTGGTGAGCATTTTGGGAATTCTTTGAGAGATGTTACATTTGAAGCATTGAATTTTGCCAGTTTGCTTAAGGAAAAATATGGTGGTAATGTGGATTTAATTGTGACAGGAAAGATAGAAAGTGATGAAATTTTCAAAAAGTATGAAATAGACAATGTTTGGATAATAGAGGATCCCCTGGACCTTTATGATCCCGAGGCGTATGCAAATTCAATAATTAAAATCATCAATAATATTGATTATTCGGTAGTTATTGCCCCTCACACATCCATAGGTATGGATCTCTCACCAAGAATAGCGTCTGGCTTAAAAATTCCAATTGTTACAACCTGTGAATCTGTTGAAATAATGGATAGTGGCATTTCATTTACAAGGGTCATTTATGGAGGAAAGGCAAAGGAAAAATTAACTATTGATGGAAAAAAGGCTCTGGTAACAATTAGACCAGGAGATTTTGAACTAGCAAAGGAAAAACCTGGAAATCCAAACATTATTAGGGAGAAAATTGTACAGGGGGAAAGGAAAATAAAGCCCGTAAAAATTGAAAGGGTTGTTCAGGAAGACGTTGATATAACCAAGTTTAATGTGGTGGTGGCGGTTGGAAGGGGTATAGGGACAAAAGAAAACCTTGCCCTTGCAGAGGAACTGGCAAAATCACTGAATGGTGTTGTCGGATGTTCAAGACCTATAACAGATCTTGGCTGGTTGCCGAAAACAAGACAGATTGGAACATCCGGTAAAACTGTGAAGCCAAAACTCTACATTGCACTTGGAATAAGTGGTGCAACGAACCATATCAACGGTATGAAAAAAAGCAATTTGATTATAGCTGTGAACAAGGATCCAAGTGCTCCAATCTTTGAAGTATCACATCTTGGTGTGGTTGGTGATATAAACGATATACTTCCATTGCTGGTTGATGAACTGAAAGGGTGAGTAATTTGGATCTTTTCACGTTAACACTTGGAATTGCATTCTCAGTATCAATAATACTCTTTCTTTATAGGATTTACGTTTTATACAAATATTTAAGAATAGGGAAGAGCGAAAATAGGTTTGATCATCCATGGAAAAGGTTATCTGGCATGCTTTACGATTCAATCACTCAGAGCTGCAGCAGGAAACATAAAAACTATTATCCAGGATTTACGCACTTTTTCTTCTTCTGGGGTTTCATTGCACTTTTGCCTTCAATAGCCCAGTTAATATTTGGTCCACTGTTTGGTTTTTCCTGGAAATTTTTAGGATCTCCCCTTTATGAAATTCTTTTTTATGCTGAAGATGTTATAATCATTTTAGTTTTATTAAGCGTTGCCATGGCATATTACAGAAGATATGTTATAAGACCAAAGAAACTTGAGAATACCTTTGATGCTTTTCTCATACTGTTCCTTGTTACAATACTAATGATCACCCTGATAGGTCACAATGCATTCGAAATTACATACGCATACATGACAACCTTTTGTGCATTACCCTGGTACATGCCTGTTTCATCCTATTTTGCATCATTGGTAATATCCATGCATCTTTCTCTGAATACAGTAATAACATGGGAATATGTTTTTTACTGGATCCATGTATTAACGATTCTTTTCTTTCTGGTATACATCCCTTATTCAAAGCATTTACATCTTCTCGCATCTTTTCCAAACATGTATTTCAGGAAGCTTGAAAATAAATGTGAAATAAAGCCTGTGGATCTTGAAAAGGCTGAAAAGATTGGTGTATCGGATATAAGGGATCTCACCTGGAAGGATTATATGGATGGTATGGCCTGTACTGAATGTGGAAGATGCACAGATAACTGCCCAGCCTGGAACACTGGAAAACCTTTGAATCCAAAGAAAATAATATCAAAGGTGAAGTATAACCTTTACCATAATGCACCACTAATACTAAAAAATGAAGAAGGAATAGTTCCTCTGGTATCAACTAACCAAAGCAAGATGGAAATAACACCTGATGAAGTGTGGGCATGCACAACATGTGGATCCTGCATTGAACAGTGCCCTGTATACAACGATCATCTTGGAAAGATCATTGAGGTAAGAAGATACCTTGTTATGACAGCAGGAGATGTGCCAAAAGAAATTGTTGATTTTCTTACAAACATAGAGAGGTCAGGAAATCCTTGGGGTTTTCCTGCTGTAAAAAGGGATGCTGTAATAAAGGGAAAAAATGTAAAACTATTGAAAGAAAAGCAGGCAGAATATCTTTTCTTCATTGGCTGTGCGGGATCATACGATTCAAGGTACAGGAACGTAATTGAAACATTGATTGAAATTTTCAACATTGGTGGTGTTGATTTTGGTTTCCTTGGAAGAGAAGAGAACTGTTGTGGAACACTTGCAAGAAGAAACGGTAATGAAGATCTTTTCCAGAGACTTGCGAAGAAAAACATAGAAACATTCAAAAAGTACAATGTTAAGAAAATTATTGTTGCCTGTCCTCATGGTTATAATGTTTTAAAGAATGAATACAAACAATTCGGTGGAGATTTTGAAGTTTATCATGCTACTGAAATACTTGAAAAATTGGTTAAGGAAGGAAAGATAAGGTTGAAAACAGGGGATATGAATGTAACTTACCATGATCCCTGCTGTCTTGGAAGGTTCAATGGTATGTATGAAACACCCAGAAACTTAATAAAAAGCGTATCAAACCTCAAGGAAATGAAGAGATCAAGGGAAATGAGTTTCTGCTGTGGTGGTGGTAGCGGAAAAGCACTAATGGAGGAGAAGGGTGAAGAAAGAATTAATATAAACAGAACTAAGGAAGCATTGAATATGAATGTTGAAGCAATTGTAACAACATGCCCATTTTGCACAATCATGCTTGAGGATGGAGTGAAAACACTTAACAGAGAGGATGTCAAGGTTCTTGATGTATCAGAACTATTAATGAAATATATCGAAAAATAATGATGAGATTCGTTTTAAAGATTATAAAATTATCATTAATTTTTATATTTTCTTTTATAGTTTTTTCAAAAAAGAAAAATTTATATTTATCAATTGACATTCATTATTGATGACTATGGAAGTCTCAAAAATTTTTGAGGAATTTAGTAAGGAGATGCCAAAGTTTACTGATGGGGAGAATTTCAAAAAATGCATACAATGTGGAATTTGCGGAGGATCCTGCCCATTTGGTCCATACACAGAATTTACACCAAGGAGGATGATTGCAGCTTACAGATCTTTTTTACTGGATGATGTGGCACTTAATGACTGGCCCTGGCTATGTTCATCATGTAATCTTTGCACAGACAGATGCCCAAGCAATATACCAATTACGGATGCTTTAATTCCTTTACTGAGAAGTTTATCATTAAACTATGGCAAGCCACCGGATGAACTCGCACAATCCCTTATGAACATTTCAAGGTTTGGTAATTCATTTGGTGAAAGTGAAAAGAAAAGAGTAGCATGGACTCAGGAAATGAATTTTCCGGTAAAGATTCTCAGGCCTGGTGATTATACAGATTATCTCTACATAGTTGATGATTTCGGTTCCTACGATGTAAGGGGTAAGGAGATAACAAAATCATTCGCAAAAATCATGCATTTTTTGAACACAGAATTTGGAATTATGGGATCAAACGAAAGCACAGTTGGAGATCTTGTCAGGTTATCAGGTGAATTCGGTCTCTTTGAGAATATTGCATTAAACAACATTAAAAAGATAAACAATTACAAATTTGATGCCATTGTTACAATAGATCCCCATGCTTTTCATAGTTTGAAAAATGTATATCCATCATACGGATTTTCTGCTCCTGTAATGCACCATACGCAGTTCCTTGAGAACAATCTTGAAAAGCTAAAGAAGAGTTTCAAAAGTTTGAATTTTAAGGTCACATTCCACGATCCCTGCTATCTTGGAAGGAAAAACAAAATTTATGATGCACCCAGGAAGATAATAGATGCAATACCTGGAATAAAAAGGGTTGAAATGGAAAGAACAAGAGAGAACAGTTTCTGCTGTGGTGGTGGAGGAGGAATGGTATGGATGGACAGTATTTCCAAAAAGTACATCAAGGTTAGACCTGCGGAGGAAAGGGTTCAGGAAGCGTACGATTCAGGTGCTGAAATAATGGTTACAGCATGTCCAATTGATGCAATTATGTTTGAGGATGCAGTAAAAGTTCTTGGTCTTGAAGGGAAATTAAGAATTATGGATATTGCAGAACTTGTTTTACTTGCGATGGAGGGTGAGAAAAAATGACTGAACCGAGAATAGGTGTGTATATATGCCACTGCGGTACAAACATAGCTGGAAAAGTGAATATGGATGAGGTAAGGGAATATGCAAGCAAACTCAAGAATGTTGTTCTTGCAAGGGATTACATGTTCATGTGTTCGGAACCCGGGCAGGAAATGATCATTAAGGATATTAAAGAATATAACTTAAACAGAATAGTTGTTGCAGCATGTACAGAAACACTTCATGGGCATACATTCAGGTCAGCTGCCCAGAAGGCTGGTTTGAATCCATACTTTGTTCATATGACCAGTATAAGGGAATTCGATTCCTGGGTCACAGAGGATCCAAAAAAAGCAACGGAAAAGGCAAAATCAATGATAAAGGGTGCGGTTGAAAGGGTAAAATACCATGAGGCTATTGAAACAAGAACATATCCTGTTAACAAGGATATACTTGTGGTTGGAGGTGGAATAGCTGGGATTTCTGCCGCACTTGTTGCTGCTGAGGCGGGAAAAAAGGTTTATCTTGTTGAAAGGGAAGGAACGATTGGAGGAAACATGGCGAAGTTTGATAAAACATTTCCAACCCTGGACTGTGCTTCATGTATACTAACACCAAAAATGTCAGCTGTAAAGAGCAATAAAAACATAAAGCTTATAACAATGGCAGAAGTGAAAAAGGTTGATGGTTTTGTTGGTAATTTTCATGTTACAATTTTGAAGAGACCAAGGTATGTGAAGGAGGATGTTTGTATAGGATGCCTGCAATGTATTGCAAATTGTGTATATAAAGAACCCAAGTTTCCACTTAAATTTGATGAGGGTCTCGGAAAAAGGAAGCCAATTTACATATCATTCCCTCAGGCAATTCCATTGGTACCAATAATAGATCCCGGTACTTGCATAGAATTCAAGACTGGAAAATGTTTGAAAACCTGCCAGAAGGCCTGTCCTACAAAAGCAATAGATTTCACGCAGAAGGAAGAGACAATTGAAATAGATGTTGGCGGTATAATTGTTGCTACAGGCTTTAAGACTTTTGATGCTGAGCGCGATACCAGGTTTGGTTTTGGTAAATATCCAAACATATTCACAACATTGCAGGTTGAAAGGATGCTCAATTCTGCAGGACCCACTGAGGGTAAAATTGTTTTAGAGAATGGATCAACTCCAAAGGATGTGGCGATTATAAACTGCGTTGGATCAAGAAATGAAAAATTCAATCTTTATTGCTCAAGGCTATGTTGCATGGTTGGTTTGAAACATGCCCATATGATAAAAGAAAGGACAGGTGCGAATGTAACAATATTCTACATAGACATAAGGGCCAATGGAAAAGGTTATGAGGAATTTTACAGAAAAGTGATGGGTGAAGGTGTGAATTTTATAAGAGGTGAGGTTGCATCTGTTCTGCCATCAAAGAACGGAAGACTTGAGATCACCTTTGAGGATACACTCATAGGAAAAGTGAGAAAATCTGAGGTCGATATGGTTATTTTAAACGTTGGCCTTGAACCACAGGAGGATTGGGACGAGGTTAGGCATGTTTTCAACATGCCATGCACGAAAGAAGGTTGGTTCCTAGAGAAGCATCCGAAGCTTGCACCCGTTTCAACACTTTCCGATGGTATTTACATTGCAGGTGCTGATGCATATCCAAAGGATATACCTGATACTGTGTCACAGGCGGAGGCTGCTGCAGGAGAATTAATTTCACTAATAGATAAAGGTTATACAGAGAGCCTGCCAAATGTAATAACAATAGATGAAGAAAAATGTTCAGCATGCAGGATGTGCATATCGGTTTGCCCCGCAGATGCAATTTCAATAAACAAGGAAAAGAACGTGGCTGAGGTGAATGTAGGTCTTTGCAAGGGTTGTGGTGCCTGTGCCGCTGTATGTCCAACAAAGGCAATAAAGCAGTACCTATATTCCGATGATGAAATTTTTGCGGAAATTGAGGGGGTGTTAAGGTAATATGGAAAATGAATTTGAACCCAGGATTGTTGGAATTTTTTGTTATTGGTGCACTGGGCAGGCTGCTGAACTTGCAGGTACAAGCAGAATGGTTTATGAACCAAATATCAGAATAATAAAGGTTATGTGTACAGGAAGGATTGATCCACAGATGATTCTCTGGGCTTTTAAGAACGGTGCTGATGGTGTTCTTGTAGGCGGATGTCATCCGCCTAGTGATTGCCATTATGTTGACGGAAACATAAAGTGGTACAGGAAGTATACTCTTCTGAAAACAATGTTAAAACAGATGGGTATAGATCCGAGAAGGCTAAGGGTGGAATGGATATCCGCATCCGAAGCCGATAAACTGAAAAGTGTAATAAACACATTCACAAATGAGATAAAGGAAATGGGTCCACTTAACCTTAATGGAGGTGGTAAAATTGACTAAACCAAAAATAGGTTTTTACTGGTTTGCATCCTGTGGTGGATGCGAGGAATCACAGGTTGATATTGCTGAAAAAATACTTGATGTAATAAATGCCGTGGATATAGCAATCTGGCCTGTTGCTGTTGATTTCAAGGATTCCGATGTTGAAGCAATGGAGGATAATTCAATTTTCGCAACATTCATAAATGGAGCAATAACACATTCTGAACACAGAAAGATGGCAGAGCTTTTGAGGAAAAAATCAAAATACATAATTGCCTATGGAGCCTGCTCATATATGGGAGGTATACCAGGTCTTCAGGCTGGATCAACAAAACAGGATCTATTGAGAACAGTTTACATTGATAGGCCAATAATGCAAAACCCGAACAATACCATGCCTTCGGAAAGAAAATACCAGTTTGGTGATACAAAGTTTGATATGCCAATTATTTATGAAAGGCCCTATTCATTGAACGAGGTTATAGATGTCGATTTTTATGTACCCGGTTGTCCTCCAACACCAAAGATATTTCTTGAGGCTGTTAATACGCTTCTCTCAGGAAAAATACCTGAAAAGGGTTACGTGTTTGGTAGCAGGAAATCCTTATGCGCAGAATGTCCTCTCAATGAGACAAAACCTGAAAAAATAAAGATTAAGGAATTCAAGAGACCATATGAAATCGTTCTTGATCCCAACAAATGTTATCTTGCACAGGGTGTAATCTGCCTTGGGCCTGTGACCAGGGGCGGTTGTGAAGCTTTGTGCATAAAGGGTGGCATGCCCTGTACGGGTTGTTTCGGTCCACTTGACGGTATTAAGGATTATGGTGCAAAGGCTCTATCATACATTGCTAGCATAGTTGATTCAACAGATCTTGATGAAATTGAGAAAATAATGAAATCCATACCGGACCCTCTTGGAACATTCTACAGGTATTCTCTGCCAACAGCGCTTTTAAAGCTCAAAAAAATTGAAGGAGGTGAGGAATGATGCCAAGGATTACAGTCAGTCCACTTACAAGGCTTGAAGGTCATGGAAAGATTGAGATCTTCCTGGATGAAAATGGTAACGTTGACAGGGCATATCTTGTTATAGATGAAATAAGGGGTTTTGAGAATTTCACCAGGGGAAGACCTGCGGAAGATATGCCACAGATAACCGAGAGGATATGTGGTGTTTGTCCCACAGCACATCATACCGCATCAGTGAAAACACTGGACGATCTATTCAATGTAAAGCCACCGAAGACTGCAAGTCTAATAAGGGAACTTATGTACAATTTGTTCATGGTTGAGGACCATGCCCTGCATTTTTACATACTTGCTGGGCCTGATTTCATTGTTGGTCCACAGGCACCAAAGGCTGAAAGGAACGTAATTGGTGTAATACAGAAGGTTGGTCTTGCTACAGGTAAAAGAATTATTGAGGCAAGGAAAAAGATCAGAGGAATAATGCAGGAAATAGGCGGCAAAACTGTTCATCCAGTTTTCGGTCTACCTGGTGGTGTGAGCAAACCCATATCACCTGAAGATTTAAAAAGATACAGGGAGGAAGCAAAAAGTATACTTGATTTTGCAGTTTTCACCATGAATGTTTTCAGAGATATTGTTTTAAAGAATAAGGATTATGTGAATTTAATACTATCCGATGCCTACAGACATGAAACATATTATATGGGACTTGTAAGCGATGGTAATATTCACAATATTTATGATGGTAAGATCAGGGTAGTTGATCCCAAGGGCAGGGAATACATAAAATTTGATGTTCATGATTATCAGAAGTATATAGCGGAACATGTGGAGCCCTGGACGCTCATAAGGTTCCCATATTTGAAAAATGTAGGATGGAAAGGGTTTGTTGATGGCCTTAACAGCGGAATTTACAGTGTTGCACCACTTGCCAGGCTGAATGTTTCTGAAAAGATGTCGACACCACTTGCAAACGATGCATTCAAGGAATTCTTTGAGACTGTTGGAGAAAGGCCTGTTCATTACACACTTGCAAACCACTGGGCAAGGGTAATTGAAATTTTGAATTCAGCGGAAAGAATTGTGGAAATTCTCAACGATGAAGAAATTGCAGGGAAGGATATAAGAAATATCCCTAAAGAGGTGAATCCATCGAGAAAAGGTTTTGGTGTCGTTGAGGCACCAAGAGGTACTTTAATACATTATTATGAAACAGATGAAAGGGCAGTGATAACAAATGCGGATCTTGTTGTTGCAACGCAGCATAATGCAGGAAGATTATCACTATCTGTTGACAAGGCTGCAAAATCATTCATTAAGGGCACAGAAATAAAAGAAGGCATGATCAACATGGTTGAAATGGCATACAGGGCATATGATCCATGTCTGGCATGCGCAACACATTCAGTAACAGGAAATCATATTTTTGATGTTAACATCAGAGATTCGAAAGGAAAAATATTGAAGAGGACAGTAATAGGGGAATGAAAAATGTAATAATTGGTGTTGGAAACATTCTCCGCGGTGACGATGGTCTTGGTGTTCTTATAGCAAGGAAATTAAAAGACTATGTAAAAGCTGAAATAATAGAGGGAGGAACATCACTTTACAAAATATTACTTTCATTTATTGAGGACAAAAATTTTCCTGAAAAGATAATAATCATTGACACATTCCTTGGTGATGGTGATCCTATAATTCTAAATCCAGAGGATCTTCAGGAAAAATATTTTTCATCACACCTTTTTCCCTCATCAAATATTTTCCAAATTTTTAAAAAGAATGGTGTGTTGATAAAAATAATAGCAATACCAATAAAAAATGTTCCAGATTTTGTCACCGATACCATTTCCATTGAATCGAAATTTTATATTGATCATATTGAAAAGATCGTTGAAATTGTGGAAAGATTGATTTCAGAAGGGTAATGAAACACCCTTCGTTTCCCTCTTCTCCTTTGTTGCCTTAATGGTTTCAAGTACTTCCTTCTGTGTTTTTTCAATTTTCATAACGAGATTTTTTCTATTTTCAGTGGAAAGATCGAATTCCTTTGACATTTTACAGGCACCCGTTGGACATTTTTCTGCACACATTCCGCAGTATATGCAGTGTGAATAATCGTAGATCAGAGTTATAAGATCTTTCGTTTTTGTTAAAGAATTTGCACCAGCTGGACAGACCTTAACACACATACCACACATAATACACAGATCCCTGTTTAGATCGGAA
>JAVRLI010000025.1:0-10718 GCA_031961525.1 Thermoplasmatota archaeon
AAGATCGATCTTAACAGGTTTGAGATCGAATGGTGATTCATAACCGTAGTAACAGAATTCAAACAATTTTGCATTCAATGTATTCTTCCCTTCTGTTCCCGAAGTACTTTTATAAAATCCAAGAAAATAACCAATAATTATTAAAATTACACCTAAAATTGTTGTGATTGAAATAAATGAAATTATCGTAATAAAAATACCAAAAACAAAGAATGCTATTGAAAGTATTAACTTTGTATAATAAGGAAATGTGTTATTCCATGCAGCTAACAATTTTCCACATTCCATGGAAATAAAAAAGGAAATCTAACTTAAATAACTTTCTTGTTTTGGTTAAAAAAGGAGAAAAGTTTAAATAGTTCTAATTGATTGTCTGTCTGACAAAAATATGACTTTGGGGTGGTAAAGATGAAAAGTTTGATAAAGGATGCCCTTGGTTACGATCCTGATAAAACAAATCCAGCAACTGTAACAACAACACAGCAGAATGCACAGCAGGCAGCGGAGATGATTTCTCCAGATGAGGAAGAGTTGAGAAAAATAGTTGAACAGTTAAAGGTAAACATAAAGATCATAGGATGTGGCGGTGGAGGATCAAACACAATAAACAGGCTCAGTGAGGCGGGTGTATTTGGTGCAACATTAATTGCTGCAAACACCGATGCACCCCATCTCTTACATGTTAAGGCGAACAGAAAAATATTGCTTGGAAAAAGACTTACAAGGGGTCTTGGTGCGGGTGCAGATCCAAGAATTGGTGAGGAGGCTGCAAGGGAGGCTGATGAAGATCTAAGGAATATTCTGCAGAGATCGGATATAGTTTTTATAACAGCAGGTATGGGTGGTGGAACAGGAACAGGTTCAGCACCCTACGTGGCACAGGTTGCAAAAGAGGTAAATCCAAGTGCACTTGTTATTGGCATAGTAACATTACCATTCTCAGCTGAAGGTAAGGTAAGAATGGAACAGGCTTTATACGGACTGGATAGATTGAGAAGATTCTGCGATACAACAATTGTAATACCAAACGATAAATTGCTTGAAATTGTTCCAAGGCTACCATTAGATCAGGCATTCAAGGTTGCCGATGAGGTTTTAATGGAAGCATTGAAGGGTCTTACGGAAATAATAACAAAACCTGGTCTAGTGAACATTGACTATGCTGATATAAAGACTGTCATGGCAAACGGTGGAGTTGCAATGATTGGTATAGGTGAATCAGAAAATTCAACCGACAGGGTTGAAGAGGCTGTCAACGATGCAATAAATTCACCTTTAATTGAGGCAGATATACACCAGGCAAAGGGAGCACTTGTGAGGATTGTAGGAGATCCCAACATGAGCGTTATGGAAGCACAGAAGGCAGCGGAACTGATACAGAAACAGATAAATCCAATGGCAAAACTCATATGGGGAGCATCAATAGATCCAACACTTGATAACAAAGTGAAGGTCCTTGTTGTTCTTACAGGTGTGAAGAGCCCATACATACTTGATGGAAAGGCATCATTAACCGATATGAAAAAGGCAGCAAAGATTTCAAGTCTTGATTCATCGGTGGATTCTCTCTAAAGAAAACTTTTTATTTTATTTTAATTATTGTCCGCCATGCATTACACATTTCTTTCGGTGGTAGATGAGGAATTTTTGAAAAAAGTAGCAAAAGAATCATCGGAAAATGATTTGAAATATTTCCACAGAAAGGATGGAGAAAATGTTTTTACATTCCTTAAACCAACAAGGTTCCCGGAAAGAATATCATCATTGATAAATCCCGCAACCGTTGCCGATTTTCCAATAATTGAGGTGAATGAAATTGATCAGTTTCTTGGTGAAATTATACTTTTACTTGATGCAATAGGCTATGATAATGGGCTTATATTAACATCACAGGAAAACCAGGAAAAACTGAAAAGGATTGGAAAGGGAACTGTTATTGAAAAATTCATTTTTTCAGAGAAAAAAATGGAATCAGTTTTGGATTTCATTTCAAATTTAAAGGAAAAAGAAAGTCATGGAAACGGGTACATTGTTGTTGATCAATCGTTCAGTGTGAAAGGGGTTGGAACTGTTGCTCTTGGTTTTGTTAAAAAAGGATCAATTAAAAGGCATGAGGAGGTGGTGATTTTACCTTCAAATAAGAGAAGTGAAATAAGGTCAATACAGGTGCAGGATGTTGATCAGGAATATGCAGTTAATGGAACAAGGGTTGGTGTTGCATTGAAGAATGTTAATCCTGAAGATGTACCAAAGGGATCCATTATAGCATATCCGGATACAATGAAAATTTCCGAAACAATATGGTTAAAGGTGAGAAAAAACCCTGTTATTAAGGATT
This sequence comes from Thermoplasmatota archaeon, assembly GCA_031961525.1. Classification (GTDB taxonomy): domain Archaea; phylum Thermoplasmatota; class Thermoplasmata; order Thermoplasmatales; family ARK-15; genus JAVRLH01. Next base: position 2,339 of record JAVRLI010000025.1, read on the forward strand.
TATTGAACATCGATTCAAAGGTGCAGATTTACAATAATTTTGCAAGATATGTTGGCAGGGTGAATGATATTTCTTCAGACCAAATCATGTTTTCTTTAGAAAATAAAATCATTCTTAACGATGATGCATACATAATTTCACATCAGGAAAAGATACCAAGGATCTACGGTGGGGGTAAATTAATTAAATGAAAAGGGAAAGGTGGGAAGTTCTTGAGAAGAGTCTGGAGAACCTTCAGCCCTACTACAGATTAATGAACAAACTTATGAGCTTTGGAAACGATACAATTCTTAGGGAAAAAGCATTGGATGGTTTGAACAGTGAAAGGTATCTTGATGCGGGTACCGGACTAGGCGATATGGCATATTTGACAATAAAAAAGGTTAAACCAAAGAGTATTGTTCTTCTTGATCCAAGTATTTTTCTTCTCAAGAAAAATGGAAACCATGGAGAAAAGGTTATGGGAAAATTTGAAAATATTCCCTTCAAAGATTCTTCATTCGATCTAATAACCTGTGCATTTTCATTCAGGGATGCCATAGATCATGAAAAGGCTGGGAAGGAAATATCAAGGGTTCTTGAAAAGGATGGTTTTTTTGTCTTGGTGGATCTAGGTAAACCTGATTCAATAATTCTAAAATTTTTATTCTACATTTACATTTTTTTCTATCCAATAATTTTGTCAATTTTTGTTACAAGGGGAAAAATGGTGGGGGAATATTCAACTCTCTTTTACACTTTTCTTGAATATCCAAGTTATTCAAAAATGAAAAGTATTTTTGAAAGCAACAATCTTGTTTTAGTAAAAGAAAAAAAGAAAATGTTCGGTGGCCTTATAATGCAGGTATGGAAAAAATATGAAAGTATAAATACTAAATGCACATAACATATTTAAAGGTGGTAATTATGGAAAAGGAAAAGATAAGCATTGAAAACATAGTTGCATCAACAACAATAGCCAATAAACTCGATCTGAGCAGAATTGCTCTTGCCCTTGACGGATCTGAATATGAGCCTGAGCAGTTTCCAGGTTTAATTTACAGGCTCCATGAGCCAAAGACAGCAGTGCTTATTTTCAGAAGTGGAAAGGTTAACTGCACAGGTGCAAAGGATCTTAATGCTGTTCATCAAACAATTGACACTATTTTAACAAAATTAAGAAAGGCAGGAATTGATGTTTATGAAAAGCCTGAAATAATAGTTCAGAACATAGTTGCCGTTTATGATCTTGGTGTTGATTTGAATTTGACAGATATTGCAATGTCTCTGGGTCTTGAAAATGTTGAATATGAGCCTGAACAGTTCCCTGGACTTGTTTACAGGGTTGATGAACCAAAGGTTGTTCTTTTACTCTTTGGATCCGGTAAGGTTGTTTGTACAGGTGCAAAGAAGGATGAAGAGATACTTGAGGCTGTGAATAAACTCAAAAAGGAACTTGAGAAAATAGGGTACCTTTAAGCATGGATTATTTAACAATTTTCATTATTATTCTTTTTCTATGGATTATTATTTTATATTATGTAAAAATTAAAAAAACAAAACATCTTCAGCTTTACGGACCTGCATTAATGTTAAAAACGGAAAGAGGTAAAAGGTTTCTTGAAAAACTATCAAAAAATAGATTCTGGAAATATTTTGGAACTGTTTCTATTTACATAACAATAGTCACAATGATTCTAACCATAATTCTGCTTGTTTGGGAGGCAACGCTTGTTCCATTAATACCAAAATCGAACGCGCCATCACCATTAACTGCAATAGGCATACCTGGTATAAATCCAATAATACCAATAACATATGGAATTGTGGCAATTGTTGTTGCTGTTGTCATTCATGAATTCTCGCATGGTATTATAGCTTTGAGGAATAAAATAAATGTAAAATCAATAGGAGTTCTATTTTTCATAATCCCCATAGGTGCATTCGTTGAACCAGATGAAAAGGAGCTTCAGGAATCTGATAAAAAAATAAGGATGAGGGTTTTTTCTGCAGGTCCATCATCTAACATAGTTGTTTCAATAATTTTCCTTATACTTTTCTTTTTACTTGTTTCACAGGTAAGTGTTCCCATGAACAATCCCGTTGTAACTTACAGCGGTAATGCTAACCTTAATGCTGGTGATATACTTATTTCAATTGATAATATAACCATTAATAATATAAGTGTTCTGGATTCAATGAACATAGATCCCGGAAAGGTAATAAATTTAACATTGATTGAATCAGGAAAAATTGTTCACCGAGAAACATTGGCTGGTGTTTACATAACATCGGTTATGCAAAATACACCTGCTTATAATCTTAACATTAAGCCTGGATATATTGTTGAAAGCATAAACAATCATATAATAAAAAATGTAACATCTTTCACAGATATTCTTTATTCCTATAAACCTGGTGATAGTATTAACATAACATTCATAACACCGGATGGATTGAAAAGCTTCAATGTTACACTTATTGATAAATATGATTATTATGCAAAATATTCACCCATAAGCAATAACTTATCCTTTATTGGCAGGCCATTCCTTGGTGTTGGTGTATCCTATTTAAATGCAACATTTTCCGACCCTAACCAGATACTATCTTCAATATCAAATCCCTTCCACTATGGTTTAACAAGGGGTATTTTAATATTGATTTCCTATCCATTCAACGGCTTATCCCCTGTACCAGATTACTTCAATTATATCTTTAATACTCCTTTTTCACCTTTCATTTTTTGGCCCATGATCAATCTATTTTACTGGATATTCTGGCTTGACCTTATGCTTGGTCTAACAAACGTTCTTCCCATGATTCCACTTGATGGAGGTTATGTTTTCAGGGATTTAATATCTGGAATTGCGGAAAAAATGAACATAAATAAGGAAAGATTGAACAATCTTGTTAATGCAACTGTTGCCACAATTTCATTCATAATTCTTTTCCTTATACTCTGGCAGTTCATCGGTCCAAGGATCTAGAATTCAAAGGTTGTCTGAACAGCATCACCACTTTCTGGGAACATGGCACGCATTACCTTATCTTCCTTTATAATATCGTAAAGAGTTACAACCGGATCCGTTATACCATACTTCTTTTTTATTTCAGGATCCGTGGTAACAAAATTAAAGCAAAGTTTGCATTTTGTTGGATTGCTAACAACAAAATAGCATTTTCCATCCCTGTAATGCAGGCAGGTTGTGTTCAACGGTCTATCCATGCTTGATCATTCTATTTCATCTTAAAAAACTTTCGTATAAGTTTTTAATATAGGTTTTCAATGGAACTTCAATGATAAGATCAGGAGATATAAACGATTTCAAAATAATAAAATATATAGAAAAGAAGGTGTTTTATAAACTTGCATACAGTGATGATGAAATAATGTTTATGTTAACAAGGGATAATTCTTATTCTTTCATTTACGAGGATCCTGATCCATCCGGATATGTGACATTTTTCATTGAGGATGATGCGGCACATATAGAATCGATTGCAGTTCTTCCATCAAAAAAGGGGAAGGGTATGGGAAAGGCTTTAATGAATGCTGTGGAAGAATTCTCAATTCAGAAAAAATTAAAAAGGATTGTTCTTGAGGTAAGGGTAAGGAATAGAAGGGCAATTGAATTTTATAAATCGCTCGGTTTTGAAATAAAATACAGGATTGAAAATTATTACACAATTCCCTATAGGGGTTCAAGGGATGCATATTTTATGGAAAAAATTATTAGGGCCTGAGCCATCTGAACCCTAAATATTTTATTCCATTTTCATTAAAAGCTATAAGTAGAATCTTTTTTACTCCATGTGAAACCCTCACCAATGCAGTTATATCCAACCATATCATCCTTTCAAGGTAAATTTTCAACATGTACCTTGAATGTTTCTCATCCTTTTTCACATAAACAATGAATTCAGTACCATATTTCAATCCTGATTTTATTGAACACCCTCTTTTCTGAAGATCCTGAACAACATGCATTTCAAATTCATCAAGGTTTAAATTTTCATAACTTTCATTGAATTCACCTTTGGGTTCCTCAAAGAAAAATGTATAATAGTTTATTTCAAGCATTGGATCAACAACAGCAATAATTCCATTTTTTTCCTTAAGAACCATAGGATTAAAGTTATCACTTGCCAAAAATATGTAAAATTTCTGGAATTCCCCAGTTTCTTTATTTTTAATTAACCATGGATTATCAATCTTAATAACATAACCCCTGTTTCTCAGATCACTGTATATTTTGTAATTCCTCATTTCCTCCTCTTTAAAAAATTTTATTATGTTTTCTTTATTCAATTCATTACTTTTTTCATAAACATCAGCATTTCTGTATTCATGCAAAAATAAAGCATCAATTTTATCAATCATGCCATTGTTTTTAATGTTGAATTCCTCATTTATCAATTTTGAAATATCTTTTCTATCCTTTATGAAAAATTTTCCGTTCTCAAGAAAAATTTTCATGTTTTATTTTTTGAATAGTTGAGTATTTTTTTACAAACGAAGTTTAAACCAGGTGCTATGTTTTCACCTGTCCTTGCACTCACAACACCATATATTGAATTCTTATAATTTTTTGCTATATTCTTTATATCATCAAGCCAGAACTTTGCATTATATTTTAGATCGCACTTGTTACCGAGGAAAATAAAATTTGTTTTCTGGTTAATTTCATAAACATCCCTTGCAAGGTATTCAAGATCATCAAGCGTTTTTTCATCCGTAACATCGCTTAAAAATACAATTGCCTTTGTACCGGTAATCTTCTTTGGTGAAAGTGTATGTGGATCTATTTCAAGAAAAAGGAGTTCAATTTCATTACCCTCACAAACAAACTTTTTCTTAACAAAATGGGAATCGTAATCACCATCGCTGCTGTCCTGAAAAGAATCAAAAACAAGCCTATTGATCAGGGATGTTTTTCCAACTCCCCTTTCACCAATAACACCGATTTTCCAGATTGGTCTATCAGAATACATCATGTCTGTATAATGTTTAATATTTAAAAGTTTTCAGGATTTTTCTTGCCTCTTCAACAATGAATGATGCAAGTTTTTCACCAAAACCAGGGATGCTCGAAATTTTCCTTACATCAGAATTGGCAATATCACTTAATGTTCTATATCCCATGGAGTAAAGACGCCTTGCCCTTACCCTTCCAACGTTCGGTAATTGAACAAGTTCCAACAATTCATTCCTTATGCCATATTTAATTCTAATCCATAGATCCTCAATATTTTTTATGTATGGAACCTTTTCAAGGGAGGCTAGTCTAAGATAGGAATATAAAAGCCAGTCAGCTATCTCAACCCTCATATGCACATCCCCTGGCCCTATACCGTATTTCTCTATTATATCATCCATGTCTTTTTCATTCATCCAGTCATTGAGCATGTATGCTGTTTTTAAAGCATCCATATCCGGTTCATCTATAAATTCAGGAATGTATAATTGCTCATCATGGTATGTTAATTTTACCATTTCGCTTGCAAGGGATATTGTGTAAAGAACCCTGAATTCATTGTATTTTTCCTTAAGTGAATCCCTGAACATGATCCCTGTTATTGGATCAAGGTAAAGATCGGATACCATTTTTCCAAAGGGTGTTGCCTTTAATTTTCTAACATTTGTAACAAGTTCATTTTCAATCAAAAATTCAATTGTTCTTTCAATTTCATATTCATTCATCTTTCCCTGATATGCCATGAATGTTTTTGAGAAAAAGTTCAAAACATCATCGATATTATTAACAATTCCGGATGCAATCAATCCAAGAACATGCATTCTCAGGGATGATGGTTCATCAAGCTTTGATTCAACCTTTTCCGGATAATGGAGAAAATCAAAGTCCATTTCCCTTGTCTTTGCAACAACTATTCCCTCACCATATCTATCGTACTTGGGTCTACCGGCCCTTCCGAGCATCTGTTTTATTTCGAAAACAGGAATATCAACGGAAAAACCATCCGAATACCTTGTTATGTCTCTAACGATAACTGTTCTTGCAGGAAGGTTAACGCCGGCAGCAAGCGTCGGTGTTGCAACAAGGCATTTTATCTTTCTTTCCCTGAAAAGGTTCTCAATGAATTTTCTCTGTGTGTTTGAAAGACCTGCATGATGGAATGCCAGACCATACTTTAGATTTTCAATTATCTTTTCATCGTAAATGTTTTTTTCCTCATCAATCTGTTTCGGTAAATCAATTTTTTCAGCATAGTTCATAACAATGCTTCTGAGATTTTCAGCTAGTTTTTCTGCAAAGTTTCTTCTGCTCACGAATATAAGAACCTGACCATTGTCACGCAATGCGAACTTTACAAGGTTGCCAATTTTGAGCTTATCTTCCTTAATTTCATAGGATTCACCATTGTCAAAAAAGAGTATTCCATTTTGATAAATTCCAATTTTTAATGGAACAGGTCTGAAATCACTGTAAAGTTTTTCTGCCTTTAACCAATCTGCAATTTCATCGTAGTTGCTTATTGTTGCCGAGAGTGCAACAAGCTGTGCATGAGAATTTGAAACCAATAACCTTGTCAAGACCATTTCAAGTGTTGGACCCCTGGATTCATCACCTAAAATATGAACCTCATCAGCAACAATTACACCTATGGAATATATGAAATCAGGATCATGTCTCAGTACGGAATCAATTTTTTCAAAGACAGCAACTATAATATCAGCCTTTTCAAGATCCTTTGCGTTTGTATCATAATCGCCCATTGACAGAACAATTTTATATCTATCATCAAAGATTTCCTTCAATTCATCATACTTTTCCATGGCAAGTGCCCTAAGGGGTACAAGGTAAAGTGCCCTCATTTTCAAAGCCATTGCCCTAAGAATTGCAAAGTATGCAAGTAATGTCTTTCCACTTGCTGTTGGCATGGATATTACAACATTCTTGCCAGAAAATATTAAATCCGTGCCAATCTTCTGGGGTTCATAAAGTTCTCTAATTTTCAATTTTTCAAGAAGCGATTGAATTTCATTTTTTAATTCAACAGGGTAATCCATTTATGAAAACATAATAGGAAAAGGTTTATGAACCTTCACATTTTCACTATTTCGATGGAAAGGGATCCTTTGGACATTTATGTATTTCATGAGAATGGATTTGTTAGAAAAACATGCAAAAAATGCGGTGCAAAATTCTGGACAACTGATCAATCAAGGGAAACATGCGGCGAATTTCCATGCGATCCTTATATTTTCATTGATAAACCATTGATGAACAAGAAGCTTGGATTCTATGAAATGATGGATGAATTTTTACATTTCTTTGAAAGGAATGGTCATAAAATAATAGAAAGGTATCCTGTTGTTGCAAGGTGGAGAAAGGATGTTTTCCTTGTTAATGCATCCATATACGATTTTCAGCCCCATGTAACATCTGGTCAGGTTCCACCCCCTGCAAATCCCCTGGTTGTTCCGCAGCCCTGCATAAGAATGGTTGATATAGATGATGTTGGTAAAACTGGAAGACATTTAACAAGCTTTATCATGCTTGGTCATCATGCATTCAATTATCCTGATAAGAAGATCTACTGGAAGGATGAAACAGTTGGATACTGTCTCGGCTTTCTTGAAACCCTTGGAATAAAAAAAGATATGGTAACATTCAAGGAAAAGCCATGGATTGGTGGTGGAAATGGAGGTTTTGCTGTTGAGGTAATAGTTGGTGGACTTGAACTTGCAACGCTTGTTTTCATGGACATGAAGGAGGATCCCAGTGGTAGTGTGGAAATTGAAGGCATAAGGTTTTCACCCATGCCCATGAAGATTGTTGATACAGGTTATGGTCTTGAAAGGTTTGTATGGATGTCACAGACTGAGCCGTCGGTTTTTGATGCCATCTATGGGGATTTTATAGATTTTTTACTCTCTCTTTTAAAAATAGAAAAACCTGATAATTACAGGGAAATTATAAAGAAATTTGTCACGGCTTTGGATAAAAATAAAATAGATTTCACTGAGGATGAACGGGAATTCATAAACAAAATAAGGAAGATCCATATTATAACGGATCACACGAGGACAATAGTTTTTATGTTGAATGATGGGGCTGTTCCAAGCAATGTTAAGGCAGGTTATCTTGCAAGGCTTGTTTTAAGGAGATTTTTCAGGATTGTTGAGGATCTTTCGCTTCAGGATAAAATTTATGATATTGTTGATTTTCAATGGAGAAAATTTCAGAAGATGCTTGACCCGGATATGTATGATACGGTTATGGACATGATAAAAATAGAGTATGAAAGGTACAGGGAAACAAAGGAAAAGGGTATTCAGATCATTGAAAAAACCTTGAAAAAAGGAAAGATGGATATTGATACATTAATTTCACTTTACGATACATATGGAATTCTTCCAGAAATGGTTCAGGAG
>JAVRLI010000026.1:0-10688 GCA_031961525.1 Thermoplasmatota archaeon
AAATTTTATGACCACATCAACAATTGCAGGAACCATATTATTTCCGATTTTGCACGTACTCTCAATTCTCAACGTAAAGGTATTAGGGATATTAAGATTACGGATTTCCCAATACAAAAGATCTTGAACATAAAATTTCGTTGAATTTCAAGAAAACTTTAAAATAGAGGAAGTTGATGTGTAAATATGGGTACTGATACAGAGGTTCTCAATCCTAAAGAGATGTTAATGCATAGAGTAAAAAATTACGATGCAATACTCTCCGCAATCAAAGAGCAGGATAAGCTTAGAAAAAAGGTTAAGGGGAAAAGCAGCACTGAAATAATTAGAAAGTGGAGAGAAGCTAGATGATTTTAGATACATCCGTGGTAGCAAAATGGTTTTTGGAGGAGGAGGCACAGACAAAGCATTGAAAATTAGAGATGATTATGTTTATGGAAAGATAGATGTGGAAATTCCAGATTTGCTGATCTATGAGCTTGGAAATGTTTTGAGATATAAGGGATTTACAGGAGAGGAAATTAAAAAAGCCATAAAATCCATCTATGATATGGACTTTTTAATTATAAGCCCCACACCTTTTCTCCTATATATGGCAACGAATATTGCTCTCAATGCAGGTATAACTGTGTACGATGCCGTGTATATTGCTCTAGGATTGTATTTTAATACACAAGTGATAACAGCAGATAGGGAATTATATGAAAAATCTAAAAAAGATTACAAAATCACTCTCCTATCCGAATACTAAATTTGTGTATTCTATATTAACACCAGAAGCTTTAATTCTTTGTTCTACAGTTCTTTGTAGGTGTGGTGATCTCTACTGACTACTCCTGCTATTATCAATTTCTCTATCATTGTAAGTTTTTCACCCTTTACAGCCTCGGCCATATTGTAAATGTCCTCAAGCTTTACATCTTCTCCCAAAATAATGTCATTCGTTATTCTCATAGCTTCCTCTATCCTCTTTATCCCACACCTGGTAACTAACTGGCCTAGCGTTGGTCTATCATTTTAGGAATACCTAATTAGAATGTAAAAAGAGCCGTAATCTTCTATCAGTTCTTTCTCTGTCTCTGTTATCCTGCTCTCTATCAAATTTCCCGTCCTCCATCAAATCTCCAGCTTACCTACCTACTCTTTTTAATAAAATCACCTCGTGTGTAAAAAAATGCCCACGTTGGTTTAGTTAACAAACTTTTTCACTTAAAAAATGTTAAATATGACTTAATTCTTTACCTTTTGATTTTCAAGGGAGTAAGGATGATATATAGAATAGAAAAGAGGTATTCAAAAGACGAGGTTTTGGGACTTCTTGATCCAATAATTAGGGAATGGTTTGAATCTAAATTTAAGGATATTACTGAACCCCAGGCCTATGCAATCCCTTACATTCATAAGGGTAAAAATGTTCTTGTATCATCCCCGACAGGTTCGGGAAAAACTCTCACAGGTTTCCTTTCAATAATAAATGAACTTTTCCTGCTTGCAAAGCAGGGTAAGCTTGAGGATAAGGTATACTGCGTTTATGTTTCTCCCCTAAAGGCATTGGCAAATGATATTCACAGAAACCTTGAAGAACCGCTTGAGGAAATAAACCAGCTTGCAAAGAAAAAAGGTATTGAAATACCAAAGATAAATGTTGCAGTAAGGTCTGGTGATACACCACAGAACCAAAGACAGAGAATGTTGAGGAAACCTCCCCATATATTCATAACAACACCCGAATCACTTGCCCTTGTTTTGTCATCACCAAAATTCAAGGAAAGGTTCAGGAATGTAAAGTATTTGATAATAGATGAAACTCATGAACTTTCATCAAACAAAAGGGGTGTGATGCTCTCACTCAACGCCGAAAGACTTGAAAAGTTAACCGGTCATTTGGTAAGAATTGGACTATCTGCAACACAATCACCAATTGAAGAAATGGCAAAATTTGTTGCAGGTTACGATGATAACGGCGATGTTAGGGATATTTACATAGCTGAAGTGGAGGCAAAGAAATCTCTGGATCTTAAGGTCATTACACCCGTACCAGATCTTGTTAATACACCATATGAGATTGCAAACGAAAGAATGTACGATATTCTTGTTGATATAATAAATTCGCATAAAACAACTTTGATATTCACAAACACAAGGAGTGGAACGGAACACGTTGCATTCAAACTAAGGGAGAGGGGAATAAAAAGTCTTGAGGCACACCATTCCTCCCTGGGAAAGACAACAAGGCTAAGGGTTGAGGAAATGTTAAAAAGGGGTGAACTGAAATGTGTTATTTCATCAACAAGCCTTGAACTTGGCATTGATATTGGATACATTGACATGGTTGTTCAGATAGGATCCCCAAAGAGCATAGCAAAGGGTCTTCAGAGGATTGGAAGATCGGGTCATAAATACGGTGATATCTCAAGGGGGAGAATGGTTGTTTTTGATATGGACGATCTTGTTGAATGTACGGTAATAACAAAATCTGTTTATGAAAACAACATTGACAGGGTTTTTGTTCCAAAAAATTCACTTGACGTTCTTGCACAGGTAATAGTTGGTATGAGCCTGGAGGATGTGTGGAATGTTGATGAAGCCTATAAATTAATAAAAAGATCCTACTGTTACCATGATCTGAAAAAGGAGAAATTCCTTGAGGTACTTGATTACCTTTCAGGTAAATCCTACGGTGAAACATTCTATTCAAAGATCTGGTACGATGAGAAGGAGGGTGTTTTTGGTAAAAAGAGATCCTCTAGGATGATATTTTTCATGAACATGGGTACTATACCAGAAGAAGCTGATTATGTTGTTATTGATGAAAACAATGTTCATCTTGGTGAACTAAGCGAAAAATTTGTTGAAAGGCTCAAACAGGGTGATATATTTGTTCTTGGAGCAAGAACCTACGAATTTATTAGGGTAAGGGGATCAAGGGTATATGTTAAAAGGGCTGAGGGGAAAAGGCCAACTGTACCATCATGGGCGGGTGAAATGTTACCGAGGAGTTTTGATCTCAGCATTGAGGTGGGTAAATTCAGAAAGGAAATAATGGAAATGATCAAGAGAAAGGAGGATGTTGTAAAGTACCTTATGGATGAATATTACCTTGATTATTCAGGTGCGGTAAGTATTTACAAATACATAATGGAACAGATGGTTGATTATGTCCCCACAAATGAGGGTGTTTTAATTGAAGGTTACGTTGATCCATCAAATATGTACAACATAATATTTCATTTTCCATTCGGAAGAAGGGTAAACGATGCCCTATCAAGGGCATTCGCATATCAGATAGCAAACAGGTACAACACAAACACAAGGATAACCGTTACAGATGACGCATTTATGATTTCAATGAACAAAAAAATACCTATTGATTCTATTCCAGGGCTTGTAAGGGCTCAAAACCTTGAAAGGGATCTGAAGAATGCAATAAGGAATACCGAACTATTCAAGCAAAGATTCAGGCACTGTGCAACAAGGTCATTCATGATACTGAAAAAATACAAGGGAGCGGATATATCTGTAACAAAGCAACAGTTAAAGAGCGATAAGATACTTGAAATACTTTCCGAAATACCAAATTTCCCTGTTATTGAAGAAACATACAATGAAATATTTAACATTGTTATGGATCTTCCCAATGCAAGGGAAATTCTGTACAAAATAGAGAATGGTGAGATTGAAGTAAAGCTTAAGGATTATTCGGATGAACCATCCATATTCTCAAACAATGTAATTCTTGCAAGCATATCAGATATTGTTCTCATGGAGGACAGATCCTCACTTCTGAAAGAAATACATATGAAAATACTTAAAAAGGTTCTTCCTGAGGAGAGTGTTCATCTCCTTGAACCCGAGGAAGTGAAGAAATATTTCAGAAATAAATTCAGTATTGAGAATGAGAATGATATTATTAAATTCATTGAGAGTGTTGGAGCGGCAGATATTCTTTCAGAAAAGGGTGTAAATATTTATTCTTTTTCAAAAATGAAATTTGATGATCTTAAAGCAATTGCATTGAAATTGATCAGGGAAGGTAGATTAAAATCCGTTTACACCGACAGGGCAGTTTTCACATTACCTGAATTTGTACCATATTATATGGCTGTATATTCAAAGGGTATAACAATCGATGAAACAGTTGAGAAAATATTGAATAACATTGATGGAAAGACAACAACAGAAATATGGAAGATAAGCGGATTAAAGAGAGAAATATTCATGGATGTTTTAAGGAACATTGAAAGGGCATACCTGATCGAAAGGGTGGACATAAGGGATAATGAGATGGTCTGGAAAAGAAGGGATGTAAAGCCCGAGGAGAGGAAAAAATCAATAAAGTTTCTCATAGGGAAGATACTTTCATACTATGGACCAATAACTCTATCTGAACTTGCATTTTACCTTAACACGCTCGAGGAGGATGTTTCTCCTTCGCTAAAAGAACTGATTCAGGAAAATGTTGTAGTTGAGGGAAATTTCCTTCCAGGTTATGAAAAACAGTATATGCTTGCTGAAGATTTTAAAAAAATAAAACCCATTGAGTTAATAACAAAAAATGATCTGAAAAACTATAGATTCACAAAGTTGATGAAAGTAGAAAATAGCATTGATGAAATGTTCAGAACCTATCTTGTTTTCAGCCATCCATACCAGATACATGTTAGGATGAAGGAATTCACCTACAATGACTGGATTGAAATGAAGAAAAAGGATATGCTTGTTTATGCCAAATTCCTTGCAAACAGATACTTTTTCACAACAAAGGAAATTGCACCATTGTTCAAATTCAGGACATTTGAAATGGATGATATTGCATCAAGAATAATTGGAAAATTAAGATCAGGAATCATGGATGTTCAGGAGATTTCAAGATCACTTGATCTTCATCCAAAGACAGTTAAAAATTACTTAACAATTATGGAAAAGAACCTTATGGTTTCAAGATCATTTGAAAATGATGCTTATGTTTCACTTAACCTTGAGGGTAACGTTGACATAAGGGATCTTGTAAAGAAAATTATAGAAAAACTCGGTCCCTTAACAGTTAAAGATATTGAGTATTTAATAGATATACCCAAGGAAAACATTATGCCCATAATAAACGATATGAACATTGAAAGATTCTATGCTGAGGGAAACTACTATTATGGTGAATTTAAAAAATTTGAAAAGAAAGGCAGGGTTGTTCTTTTACCTGAAGGTGATCCTTTCTTATTACCATATCAGTTTGAAATAATTGAAAAATTTGGTGAGGGCTATAACTATTTCCTTGTAAATGATGGTGAAATTATAGGTGCCGCGGATATTGAGGATAATGGTGATCATCTCCATGTTTTCAAAATAAACTGCCAGGATAGTTACATTGATATTTTTGTTGAAAAAGTGATTGAATTATCAAATTTCCTTGGTAACATAAATATTATTTTCTCAAATGTTTCTGAAAATTTAATACAATCATTGAAGAAAAATGGATTCGAAAAACATGGTAATTTTTATTCAAGACGCAGGGTTTCAGGATTATTGCTTGGATACGAAAATCTTTACAGGTATGTTTTCAGAAGACAGGGTCTTGATGTGGAAACAAGGCTAAAAAATATAATTGAACTTGAAAAGAATTTTCCGGGTATAAGGAGTGATCTTGAGGCATTGATCAGAACGTGGAGGTACATATCACTTGAAAGGTTGAAAAGAAGCGGTATATTGTATCTTACATACGGCATTCCACCAATAAACACATACGCAAGCATGGATAATATTGTTTTATTCAAATCAATTAAGGATGCAAAGATTGAAAAAATACATGAAAGCATAATTAAAATGGTAAGGGAACTTCAGTATGAGGATGAAATAATTAATGAATCGCCCTTCGGTGAGGAAATTACAAAAAATGCTCTCGATTATCTTTTCAAAAACAACTACATTGTTAAGGGACCAAGGGACGAGTATATTGTTGTGGAAAACAAGCTTGACAGGGATTATGCAATAAAAGTTTACATTGAGAAACTTTTCAACATATTCGGTGCAATTAACATTAAAAAGATAATGAACATTACCTATGGATTGATTGATGTTGATGATATAAAGAGGGCATTGAATTCAATTTATAAAGAGAATAGAATTTCAAATGTTTTCTTTAACGATGAACTTTTTTATTTACCATCTGATGATATTAAATTTTTGAAATCAAAAAGAATGGATCTTGAAATAATCCTGGATCCCCACGATATTGCATACCTTTACATGCAGGATTACCTGAAGAATTATGTGGAACCAGGTAAATTCGTTATTCTTAAAGGTCTTGAAATCATAGGATCCTTCAGGGCAGTAAAGAGGAAAAATATATGGACAATATACGATTTCTCAGGATCCGATCATGCTAAAATGGTTCTTGAATCGGTTATGAGATCCATGGGCATAAGGGTTGAATTCAAAGAATAATTTTTATCTTTTCACCACATTTTGAACATCTTCCATCGGGGGTAAGGTTTTCAATCTTTACATTGTAACCTGATCTCTTTATCAACCTTGTTCCGCATTTTGGACAGTAGGTACTCTCATACTTTTCATCCCATACGTTACCAAGGTAAACATAGTTTATTCCCTCCTCCTTTGCTATTCTGTAAGCCTTCAAAAGTGTTTCCATTGGTGTTTCATAAAGATCCATTAACTTGTAATCTGGGTGGAACCTTGAGAAATGAACGATTGAATCCTTACCAAAAACATCAAACATCCATTTTGAAAAATTCCTTATCTCATTATCATTATCGTTAAGTGTTGGTATTATAAGATATGTTATTTCAACATGTATGCCAAGATCCCTTGCCCTTTCCACAGTCTCAAGAACAGGTTCAAGTCTTCCACCCACTATTTTTCTATAAAATTCATCTGTGAATCCCTTAACATCAATGTTCATTGCATCTATATATTTTGAAAGTTCCTTCAGCGGTTCTTCGTTTATGTATCCATTCGTTACATAAACATTGTACATTCCTCTAGATTTGGAAATCTTTGAAGCTTCAAGGTTGAACTCAAACCATATTGTTGGCTCATTGTATGTCCAGGCAATGCCATCGGATCCCTCATCAATTGCAAGATCAACTATTTCTTCAGCAGAATAGTTCCTGAGAGGAAAATTTTCAACCATGCTCTGGCTTATTTCCCAGTTCTGACAGTGTTTGCATTTAAGGTTACAGCCAACGGTACTGAGGGAAAATATCCATGATCCTGGATGAAAATGGAAAAGCGGCTTTTTCTCAATGGGATCCATTGCCATTGCACTTACCTTTCCATAGACCATTGAATATAATTTTCCGTCAATGTTTTTTCTAACGTTGCATATACCATATTTTCCATTATCTATTATGCATCTATGAGGACATAAGGTGCATCTTACCCTTTTTCCATCAATTTTTTCGTAATATTCAGCCTCGTGTAAAGTGTTCGTATCCATATTTATCAATTTTCACCTCCACATTATTTTTTATTAACAAATTATCTCCTTCCCATACCTCACCAATTTGGGTAACCATATAACCTTTTTGTTTCATTCCCTTTTCAACAAGATCCCATAATTCTCTGTCAACGGTGAAAAATATCTCATATTCACCACCGAAGTTAAGGAATATTTCTTCACCTGGAATTTTCAATTCATCTATAACCTTCAATGCTATTGGATGTTTTGGTAATTTTTCATAGTTTATTTTAAAACCCAAACCAGTTTGTTTTTTTAGTTGATGAACAACCGAAAATATTCCATCAGATAGATCAATTGCACTTTTAACACCAAGCTTTGATAGTTCCCTCGCCTCATTTATCCTTGGTTCTATATCAATAAGAATATCCGCACCCTCATCAAAACCATTTTTCCATAAATAGTAACCTGATGCATTTTTACCAAGATAATTTGTTACACCCACCACATCACCATTCTTAACATTTTTTCTTTTCATTATTCCCTCCTTTTCAACCCTCCCAATTGCTATTCCTGTTGCAACAAAATCAGGACCTTCCTTTGTATCTCCTCCAACCATCCTAACATTGTATTTTTTCAAACAGTCCCTTATTCCCTTATTAAAACCATAAAAGAAATCAAAATCCGTATCACCCTTCATTGAATATGAGGACATAAAAAATTCAGGTATACCACCCATTGCTGCTATATCGCTCAAATTCAGGGATGCAAAAAAATATCCTGCTTTTTCTGGATTAACATTATCAGGTATGTGTGTTTCCTTTGATATTGAATCCGTTGTTATCAAAATATATTCACCGGCTGATTCAAAATAAAATGCATCATCCTCAACTATTGTTCCGTAGAGATCCATCAACGATTTTATTATTTTTCTTTCACCAAGGTCATAAAGATGCATGGTTAACTGTAAATTTTAATAATAAAAAATGTTTTGTTTATTTGTGGATGAGATTGAAATTGATGGTGTTGTTTTCACAAAATATTATTCAATTTATTTACCAGATGAAAGTATGGTTGTTTTAAGTGATCTTCATATAGGATTTGAGGAGGTAATGGCCCAAAAGGGTCTGATTTTACCAAAGTTACAGAAAAACAGGATATTAAACATACTTGAAAAAAATTTTGATAAATTCTCACCAAGGAAAATTTTGATAGATGGTGATTTCAAGCATGAATTTTCAAAAAATGTCAGGCAGGAATGGAGGGAAATAACCGAGATCATTGAATTCATAAAATCAAGGTCTGAGCTTATAGTTGTAAGGGGTAACCATGATAATTATCTTAAAAATATACTTGCAAAGTATTCAATAACTCTTCACAATTATTATAGAACAAAAAATTTCACTTTCATACATGGGGATAAAAAAATGGATTGGAAGGGCACGGTGATCATTGGCCATGAACATCCATCCATAAAAATAAGGGATAGTGTTGGTGGTCTTTTAAATTTACCAGTGTTTCTACATGGTAAAAATATAATTGTTCTTCCATCACCAAGCGTATATTCATCAGGATCGGATATTCTTGGAAATGAAATAATTTCTCCCGTTCTTTCAGATTTCAATATAGATGAAATGGATTGCATAGGTATTGATGAAAAAATAGGAATACTTGAAATGGGAAAAATTAAGGATGTAAGGGAATTATAATTTTTTGAAACGGTTTATTGTTGGTTCATAAATAATCCCTCTATCCTGTAAATTGTTGAGTGTTTCATCAACAACCGTTCTTTCAATCCCCTCCTGGGATGCTTTCTCAACAATATCATCGTATTTTGCTCCCCCTCCCTCAAAATCCAGCTTTTCTATGAGTTCAAGAATTATATCCTCCACACTTTTTTCTTTCTTTTCCTCATTGGCAAAAAATTTCCTCACCATGTTCCTGTATTCCTGTATATGTGAAATTTCCGTATCTGGGAAATACTGAAGTGAAAGCTGTGCATTCTCAATATAAAAATGAGGATACCCTTCCTTATCCAGTGTTGAAAAATCTTTATATTCAATTGCCTTTTCCATAATTTCAGCTCTATACAGCAAATTTTCAATTGCCCTGTATTTCCAGTAATTTTCAATTTTTTCATCACATTCCCTCATGTTTTCAATTCTTAAGGAATAACCGTTTGCCTCCTCAAGCAACTTACCAACAAATATTACCCTCAATGGTGGTTCCATATTCTCAATAAAACTGTATATTTCAGGATCTGAAAACTGTTTATAAATTTTTAAATTGAATATTCCAGTTCCATCATTGACTGTGGAAAAAACAACACCATTCCCAACATTTTTACTTTCAACTATTCCTGCACCTATCACCCTGTTTACCTTTGCACCGAGCCTTGTTATACCGTACCTTGTTTCCTTCTCTTCCCCCTTTCTCTCAATAAACTTTATTTCCGAAAGTTCCCTTGAAAACAATCTCCATGCAATTTCTCTTACCATTCAGAATCCTGCCTCCAGTTGATTTTTTATAATTTCCACATAATCTTCACCTATTTCATTCATTTCAATTGGAAATATTGTTACATTATTCTTTTTTGATATTTTTCCGAAAATGGTGTAGGGCTTAAGGACCATATCTTTAACGTATTCCTCAATCATTTTACCCTTTATCTGTTCCTGATAAAGAACAATAAAGGCAACATCGCTACCATCATCAAAGATCAAACTAGCCTTCACATCAAACTTTGGATCAACATTTCCGTGTACTGGGCAAACATTATCGCTAAGAGTCCTTCCACAAACAGGGCATTTTTTCACCTGTTCTATGTTCTTAATACCAAGAATAAACCCTTCAAGATATGCATAATTTAAATTCATGGCTATTGCCTGGGAAAGAGGTATGGCCTTTATTTCAATTTCCTTTTTTATTTCAGTAACCTCAGTATTCTCATTTATGTTGAGGTATATTGATCCCTTAAATTCATTCACATACGCACCCCTTATTCTGTACGTTTTATTCTTTTCAAGGTTTCCCTTCCATGATGTGAACTGTATCAACCCTGTTGTATCACCGGCAATACCCTTGTAAATTGTTCTATCCTTTCCCTTTATTGGTTCTGAGTAAAGAACCTTAAGTGTTATATCAACGTTCCTTGAATTTTTATTTAATCTTTCCACCGTGTATATTACATACTCTTTCTGTATACCCTCTATTTTTGTTTCACTCTTTTCCACAGAAGATTTTTCGGAGATGTATAATCTTAAAGAATCCTTGTAAA